>CBDUMX010000067.1:0-10573 GCA_965368435.1 uncultured bacterium | reverse complement strand
ACTATCGTGATCCATCCTTGTCCTTGCAGTGGATAAGCCCAAGCTCATTACATTCACTTTGTCCTATTCAGTAAATGAGCAAGGATTACTACCGTGATCCATCCTTGTCCTTGCAGTGGATAAGCCCAAACTCATTGCATTCGCTATGTCCTATTCAGTAAATGAGCAAGGATTACTATCGTGATCCATCCTTGTCCTTGCAGTGGATAAGCCCAAGCTCATTACATTCGCTTTGTCCTTTCTGTTTGATTAAAATTTCAAGCAAGCTTGATTTTAATCAAACAGAAAGCCCAACACTTCCGCGTTGGGCTTATCATCAAGTGACCTCGTCAGGATTCAAACCTGAAACCTCCTGAGCCGTAATCAGGTGCGCTATTCAGTTGCGCCACGAGGCCGTTAAAGGGGGCAAATATACAATGGAGATCGATAAAACTCAGCTGAGATTGATAAAATCTAGCGATTAATTCTTTTATAAAATATCATGACGATGCCAAGCATCAGCAAGTTGTAAACGGAGTCTTCTATTGGAATACTAAAGACTCTCAAGCCGATAATTTCTGAGCCTGAATAATTTACGACTGGACTGGATGTAAAACCACCCGTTAATGCCCCATTGACTAATAGAAATGGCAGCCATACTACAAGATACATCTGCAAGAATTTACCTAACCACGAAGGTTTGCTGTACCACAGATAAGCCGAGAGCAATGCTCCGCTACTAAAAGTAACGACTGTATATAAATTTTGACTATAGAAAAATGCGCCGCAGCCTAAGATTACACTCAATAAAGCAAAAAATGTAGGTGCCACTGGAGCAAAATAATCTCTACTTATGAAGTAATTCAGTGATTCATATATGAACAAACAGGCTAATGGAATTATAAGAAAGAACAGCCATTCTTCTAAAGGGAGTTTAAAGATGTCGACACCCAAGGTATAGTCGTGATTAAACCACCAGACACCTTTATGCGTAAACCAAATATCCCAAGGAATAAAAATGATCATCATAGCTAATGACGACAGTAGTATACTTTGCCATTTAGTTCGGAATTTCAATTTGGATTCCCAGCTTCCAATCAAAGGAAAAAATAGAGTGAAAAGCAGTAAAAGTGAATATAAGTATTTAGTTTCTAGCATAGACATTTGCTAGGCCTTAGCTTTCTTTATTTCATTTTTGAAATACTTTAAAGGAACTATAAGCATTCCAAAGCACTCCCCATCTTCTTTGTCGAGGTGCTTATGATGTATCTTATGTGCACGCCTGAGCGCCCTGAAATAAAAGTTGTCACTATTTCTAAGCCATTTAAATCGCTGATGAATAAAAACATCATGCACTAAAAAATAGCACAATCCGTAAATTGCTATTCCTATCCCTATAGGCAACACATAGGGCACATTAAAAAGAGATCCAAGGGCAATTAAACTTATACCCGGAATAGCGAAAATTAAGAAGAATGTATCGTTCTTCTCGAAAAATGAATTGCTTGATGGCTTATGGTGATCTTCATGTAAATTCCACAGAAAGCCATGCATCACAAATTTATGGGTCGACCAGGCCACAAACTCCATAAAGATAAATGTACCGAGAAATAATAAAAGTGAAATCATATCGACTTTTTTAAAGAGTTAATTTTATTTTTTTGTTCGAGTTCTAAGTATTTGCTGCTCAATAAGTTGTTAATGAATATTTCTTGCCATTTAGCACTTTTAATATCTGTTTTTAGACGCTCAATAAACAGCTTTAAATCTTCATCAATATCTTCATTATAATTTAGGAACGATGGGGCGTTTAATTGTACCATAAGTCGAGTATACCTGACTTCCGCATTTGTTGATTCCATTCTCACAGCTTTTTCTATCATCCTTTTGCCATCGTTAAAATGTGCCAGTTTGCTAGTAGGCATATAGGTGTATTCTGCGAGCATGGTCTCAGCTAAACCTTTATATGCTGTGCTTACTGCATTATTTGCATATGAATTACTATTTATAATAGATTTTAATCCTTTCTCACTTCCTTTATTGTCATTAAAATCCTGCCTAATATCAGCATTCAGTGCGATGAGAGCTTTACTGATTAATAGTAACGTTATAAAGGCAAATCTCTTCACGATAATAAGTTTAGTTTAACATTGAAGTAAGATCTAAGCATCAATCCAAATTTAACATGGTCTTTAACCCTGATTCGCGATTTAATTATTTGATGCGATGGTGTAGCTTTCAATTTTTTCAGCAATTGACGGTAATAGACAAAAGCAGTATAAACACCAAATTTAGAGCTCTTTGGCAATTGCTTTATACCTTCAAATGCTAACTTAAAATCTTCCTCAATTTCTAAAATGATAGCGTTCTTAGAGTCCTTGTCCAGCTTTGCCAAGTCGATGTGTGGAAAATAGCTTCGGTTCAATATCTCTGTATCATTTTTTAAATCTCTTAGGAAATTTACCTTTTGAAATGCTGAACCCAATCGCATAGCACTATCTTTAAGTTTGTTATACAGTTGTTCGTCTCCATTCACAAACACCTTCAAACACATCAAACCCACAACATCAGCGGAACCGTATATGTAGGAATTGTAGTCTTCAATACTTTCGTAATCTCTCTTGACTAAATCCATTTTCATGCTCTGTAAAAAGGAATCTATCAAGTGCTGATCAATTGAATACTCCTTAACCGTCAATTGAAATGCATTGAGAATAGGATTAAGGCTTATTCCCTCTTCATATGCTTCGTGGTAATCAGATTCAAACTTTTCAATGAGATAAGACTGGTTACTTCCAGTGAAACTGTCAACTATCTCGTCAGCAAAACGAACAAAACCATAAATGCTGTGTATTGCCGGACGAAGTGAAGGTGCCAGCATGTTGACAGCAGTAGAGAATGAGGTACTATATGCAGTAGTTACATTCTTGCTCATTTGAAAGCTGAGGCTATTAAATATTGGATCCATTTTAATTACTTTTCAAATCATTAATTATCATATTAGCAGCTATTTTTCCTGAGATCAATGCGGGGGGCACGCCTGGACCAGGAACGGTCAGTTGACCTGTGAAATATAAGTGTGAAATCTTTTTACTTTTTATTTTGGGGCGCAAAAAGGCCGTTTGTCGCAAAGTGTTGGCCATTCCATAAGCATTGCCTTTATAGGAATTGAAATCTTGTTTGAAGTCGTCAACACTATAAGATTTTTGAAATACTACATTGTCTTTTAGTTTTTGCTTAGTTAGACTTTCAGTTCTTTCAATAATAAGATCAAAGTACTTCTCCCGTTTAAGCGGGTCATCTTTGAGGTCTGGAGCCAAAGGAATTAGAAAGAATGCACATTCATGCCCTTTAGGCGCAACGCTATCATCGGTAATGGAAGGAAAACTCGCGTAGAACAAGGGGGCGCTTGGCCATGCAGGTCTATCGTAAATTTCTTGAGCATGCAGGTCAAAATCAGTGTCAAAAAACAAGGTATGATGATTCACATTCTTCAATTTCTTATTAAATCCAACAAAAAATAGTAGAGCAGAAGGGGCAAAGGTCCTTTTCTCCCAGTAGGCTTTAGAATACGTTCTGTGAGTCTCATCCATTAAGGCTTCAGTGTGCACATAATCTGCTCCGCTCAATAATATGTTGGCTTCGTAAAGTTCTTCACAAATTCTCAGGGCAGTGGCTCGCCTGTTTTCCACTATAATTTCATTCACAGGGCTTTCAGTATGATAAGTAACCCCTAACTCTTTGCCCAATGAAACCATTGCTTCAACAACTTTATACATACCGCCTTTAGGATACCAAGTACCAAGCCCAAGATCTGCATAATTCATAAAGTTATAGAATGCTGGAGTATTTTCAGGTTTTGCACCTAGAAAAAGAACTGGAAATTCAAGTGCTTGAATTAGTTTTTTATTTTTAAAACGTTTAGCGATATCTTTTCTAATGGAGCTAAAGAACTGATTGACATTTTTGACGGTTGAAGCAGTGACTAGTTCCATAGGTGATACACCTGCTTGATATACCAAATCTCCCATGGCTACCTCATAATTATACTTAGCTCTATCTATAAACTTTTGCAGTGCCTTGGCAGCACCTGGCTCAATCTGTTCAAATGCCTGCTTAACTTCTTCCAATTTGTCGGAGATTTCTAACCAACTACCATCACTATAATAAATCTTGTAGGCGGGTGCTAGTTTAGTTAAGTGATAGTAATCTGATGGTTTTTTGTTGAAATCTTCAAAGAAGCGCTCAAATATATCTGGCATCCAGTACCAGCTCGGACCAGTGTCGAACTTGAAACCGTCTGACTCCAACACACCAGCTCGGCCGCCTAAATTGCTATTCTTCTCAAACACATGCACCTCATGTCCTGCTTGTGCAAGATAACATGCGGAGGCAAGTGAGGAGAAACCGGATCCGATTATATTGATTTTAGCCATTGGTTTTACAAGATACTACTCACAAATAAACAAAGAAAATTATATAATGTTTAACAAATCGTTTAAATTATTAAACAAAAAGATATTTTCCTTATATTTAACTTCTGATTTTATAGGCAGCTTTCGCCCTAAAACATAGAAGGAATCGCCTTTTCTCAATAAATCATTTTGCACCTGTGTAACATAGTTCTCGATCTCGTCCGGATCTGGCTTTACCGTGAAATTGCTCACAAATTTTATTTTGGGGTATACTTTCTGTAAAACATTTAGATTATCTAATGGTACGCTTTGCCCAAGATAAATAGAGCGATGACCTTTTAACAGCATTTCATAATGAGTATACAATAATCCAAACTCGTGAATTTCATTAAGGGGCAAGTACATAACATATACGAGATCTGTATTCTTAGGCGGATTCTGCTGTATTCTTTCGATATTAATCTGAAGTTTCTGACTGATTAAGTTAGAAATAAAATGTTCATGGGCAGGTGTTATGCTGTGTGACTGCCATTGTAAGCCTATATCCTGCAGCATAGGAACAAAAATGTCGAGAAATACAGACCTGAAAGAGCGTTCGCTAAGCAACCTATTATAGGTGAATTCAAATAGGCTTTGGTCGAAATTTAACATTGCAAGTTTCAGAGAATCAATGTGATGCGCTACCTCATTGGAAATAGTTATTTGCTCTCTAATTTTAGTTTCCAATTCAACATCCTCATAGCTAGCAATTTTGCTGATTTTATGGCCAGCATTATACAATAGGGTAACATTTAAGAGCTTCTGAAGGCTGTTTATATCATAGGAGCGTATATTGGAGTCTGTACGATCCGGTTGCAATATTCCATATCGTTTTTCCCATATACGAATGGTATGAGCTCTGATTCCTGAAAGATTTTCTAAATCTTTAATGGAGAATTGTGTAGCAATGTTGTTCAATGTTATCAGTTTGTAGTTAAACAAATATATATCAAACATGTTTGAACTGTATGAATAATAGACTCTATTTCAAGCTTTTGAATCTAGTTTACAGTCATAGGCTAAGTCTTATTTCTTGCGATTAGCTTAAATTCGCCCTGATTTGAAATTTATAAAATTTGCTTCAATTGATGTTGGTTCAAATGCGATCCGACTTTTATTCACTAATGTTTTTGAAACACCTAATGGACCGGTATTCAGGAAGTTGTCGCTTATTAGGGTACCCATCCGTTTGGGAGAGGATGCATTTGTTCAAGGTAAAATTGGTGATTTAAAATCTGATCAATTGGTGAAAACCATGCGCTCTTTCAAGCATTTAATGAATGTTCATGAAGTTCAGGATTATAAGGCATATGCAACTAGTGCTATGCGAGAGGCGAGCAATAGTCAATATCTCATTAATGAAATTAAAGAATATGCAGATTTAGATCTTGAAATTGTTAGTGGTGATATTGAAGCTCAAACTATTTCTTCAGAAACTATACCTGAGCCTTTGCCCAAATTCAAAAATGCTGTGTTCATAGATGTAGGAGGGGGCAGCACTGAAATGACATATCTCAAGAATGGCAAAAAACACTCCTCAATATCTTTTAAGATAGGTACAATACGATTACTACATGATACGGTAAGCAACGATTTATGGGATGATTTTGATCAATGGTTTGTAGATCAAAAATTGATTAATAAGGCAGTTCCTTTAATTGGTACCGGCGGCAATATTAACAAGCTTCTAAAGGTGCTTCGCAAAAAAAGTACGGATTACCAAATTGCCGTAGCTGATTTGGCAACTTTTAATGACACCTTAAAACAGCTGGACTATGATGAACGTATTGTGCGTTATATATTGAATCCTGATAGGGCAGATGTTATTGTTCCTGCTGGAGACATATTTTTAAGAGCTGCAAAGAGCCTAAATTCCAAACGTATTTACATACCTAAGGTTGGATTGTCAGATGGAATAGCTCGACAACTATACAAAGATCTCAAAGCGCAATAGCTTACTCTTGATCTTCAATTGCTTTGAGTTTCATTCGGCAAATGTCTAAAATGCCATCGTCCTCTTTGGTGTAATTATCAAGTATACTCTGCAGTGTGGCCTTGGCTTGGAAGAAGTCTTGCTCTTTCACATAAATATCACTGAGCAGTATAAACCCTTTAACTACCCAATATTCGTAAGCAGAGAAATCGTCATTCAGCTTATATACATTTTCACGAGAGCTATCGAGCTCATTCTGCTGATATTGAATAAAAGCTGTGTGGTAAATAGCTTCCGCAGTCAATATATTCCTACTCTCATTAATTACATACTCAAAATGGAATTTAGCAGTCCTTAAGTTATTGTCGAGCAGTTGAATTCTTCCTAAAGTCATATTAGCTTCTACTAAATTCTCCTTTGGAACATTTTCAACGGGCAGGAGCTCAATAGCCTTGGCTTTAGATTTCTCGTAGTCTTTAGTGAGATAATAACATCTCATTTGTCCGAGAAGAGCTTCAATAAAGTTTGTTCTATTAGATGCTAACAACTCCAAAGCAGCATAAAAATCAATTGCTTTCCCGTATTTTTTCTTATTAAAATAAGCCTGCGCTAATTTTAAATTGGATTTTTCGCTAAAGTCATTTCTGCGCTGATTCGCCACGTATTCATAATGACCTAAGGCTTCATTTTCTCTTCCATTATAAAAATCGCATTCTGCTTTATAATAGTTCACGGCAATAATGAAATAGCCATTGTCGCCAAACTTGTTTATATAGTTTTTAAAATCTTTTACTGCTCCTGCACAATCTCCTTTTCTGTACTTGACCATAGCGCTTTCATAGATGATAGAATCTTGGTTAGAAACGCGGACATCGGCATTCACACTACTTGCATAAGCTATCCATTCTTCACCTTTGCCTTGTTTGATATATATAATTTCAATAAAGGATAGAGCTTCATTAGATGCAGAGGTTTTTGGAAAGCGTTCAACTACAGATTTGTAGTAACCCATAGCAATATCGTCCTTGCTTTGATTGTAGTAAATCAATCCTAATTTCAAATAACTTTCAGCTAAATACTTGGAATAGTCATGTTGTGAGATAAGCAACTTAAACATGCTTTCTGCCATATTGTAGTTCTCCATTTCCATGTACTCCCTTCCAATTTGGAAGAGCGCATCGTCCACATAAACAGAGCGCGGAAAGTCCTTTTGAATTCTTTTAAGTGTATTTATTTTCTGATCACTTTCATCCACCAGTCCGTGCAACATGCCTTTCTGAAATAAGGCGTAATCTGCAGCTTTATAATTCTTATTGATAATTACAGAATACTCATTAATTGCTTCGCGATACTGTCTGTTTAAGAAGTAACAGTCTGCTAATCGCTGAGAGTTGTCAAGATATATATCCTTATTAGCTAAAGTATAACTTTCCTTTTTCTTAAATTGAGAAAAATAGTTTTGTGCCTTAGCATAGTCTTTCTTCTTGAAATAATTATAGCCTAAACTATAGTAAGCGTAATTCTTCTCATCGCTGAGCTTAGCTCCGGAATTGCTGACAAACCTATTGAGTTGATTTATACTTTCGTCGAAATCACCCAATTTATAGGCAATTTCTCCGAGCCAGAAATAAGCTTGGGCTTCAAGCTTTTTATCCATAGGATGTTTTAGCGATTTGAGAAAGAGTACATGGGCATTTTGAAATTCATTATTGAGGTAAAGTTCTTCCGCTCTGTGATATGTCAGCACTTGATAAGCCTCTTTGGTCTTATTATCCATATTGGGTATTTTTTCCAATACCTCAATGGCAGCTTTGTAATTCTTGGTACTCAGATATATAGAGGCCATTATGCTCTGGGCTTCACTTTGATATTCTGAGTCTGGATAATCGTTTAGGAATTTTTGAATAGCCTTTATAGCTATATTGTTTTTCTGAAGTTCCGCAGCTAGCTTAGCGTAGTTGAAAGCAGCTACCTCAGTAATCTGTGGATCGAAATTTTTGCGGGTTGCTTCTGCAAATGCATTTAAAGCCCTATTCTTTTTTGAAGTTTCAACATATGAAATACCTAAAAAGTAATTTGCTGCTTGACCCACAGCATCTTCTAAGTTTGATATTAGCAGATAGTATTCCTTAGATTTATCATAATTTCCAGCTAAGTAATTAGCATGAGCAAACTGATATATTTCATCTGAAAACAAGTCACTTACTTCGCCTTCATACTTATTGAAATGGGATAGGGCAATACTGTGGTTACCCAACTGATAATGGATCTTGCCTAATAATAACTCAATGTCGTTTTGCTTTGATTCTATTTTTAAATTTTTTACAATCTCAAAGGCCTTTTCGTACTCTTCTTGCTCATAGTAAATCTGAGCAATATAGATTTTCATCGTTTTAGGTCCTTTGTCCCCTATTTTCTCAAAGGTATTTAGTGCGCAGGCATAATCTTTTAATACATAGCACTGGTAGCCGTAGTAGTAATTGGCTTGTACAGCATAGGTGCTACTGCCATTTATAATTTTGGCGAACTCTTTTTTAGCGTTTTCATATTCTCCTTCTTGAAAATAGGAATAGCCTTTCTTAAAAATCAGTTCATCGCGTTGCTTACCTGAAACGTCTTTGTCGTTGATGTCTTCAAGATATCTGAGAGCTCTTTTATATTTACCATCATTAAAATAATACAAACCCAGCTCATACGTGATTTCGGTATTTATCTTATGCTCTGGCTGTTCTTTAATGGTTTTAGCAAGCACTGCTGGCGCTTTCTTCTTACCCAATTTTAATCTGGAAAGTTGAATATATGCCTCTGCTTCATATTGCAGATTTGCCTGGGGTTTGGTTTTTAAAAATGCCTCAAAATCTGAAATAGCAGGCACATATAATTCTTTGAGATACATCATTTTACCGTGCTCAAATAAGTCGATATTTGATGTGTAGTCTAAAGTCTTTTGAGCATAGAGGGCAGTGCTGCTCACAAACAAGCTTACCACTACAATTAGTCTCGCTATACCGGTCTTTACTAGATAATGCATTTGTGCTTCAAAAGTAACTTGCTTTACAAGCAGTTTGGTATCAACTTGCCCACAAATAATTCAACATTTACTGCGTATTTTTTTGCATGAATCTTTTTGAAGCCTACCTCATGCTAGGGTGGAATTGATTTATGCTTGTTAATTCCTTTTAAAAAGGATAAATTCGTTGTTCAGACTTTACTTTCTTCTAAGGTTAGTAATTAAAGTTAAGGGTCACCTCTATAGGTGACCCTTTTATTTTCAGAGATTTACGAACTTATTCCATCAATTTAGCAAGTATTTAAACTGCTATTAAACGCTTATGTGCATATTGTGGCAAGTGTAAGATCAGAGGTCTCACTGTCTCTTTTTTATACTAAATCATCAAAAAAGTTGAATTATTATTAGAAAAATTTCAATTATTTTCCTCTTGTAAGCAGCAGTAAAAAAAAGTGAAATTTAATTTTTCAGTTTTGTGCAAATACTATATTTGCAGCCCATTAATAAATGGTGGCTGTAGCTCAGCTGGTTAGAGCATCGGTTTGTGGTACCGAGGGTCGTGGGTTCGAGTCCCATCAGTCACCCATTTTTATTCTAAACCTATGAAAAATTTACTGATTATTTCTATACTTTTATTTGCAGCATGTACAACCCCTGCTGAACATTCAGATTCAACAAATACTGGAGAAACTGCGGATAGCACAAGCACTTTTGGGGTTGACTTCTTAAATATTGCAGATTTAGACACCCTTGAATCTCCATTTATCCTTGAGATGGGAGTAGAGGGTATGAAGGTTGAACCTAAAGGACCTCCGCGTGAAGGTTATGGTCACCACCATTTGTTTATTAACGACGGATTTTACGATAAAGGCGTATTTATAGCTGCCGACTCTACACATATACACTACGGCGACGGAAGTACAGTAGACACAGTAAGTCTTAATCCTGGCAAGTATCTTCTTACACTTCAATTTGCAGATGGAATGCATGTTTCTTATGGCGAAGAATGGAGTAAAAGTATCACGGTCATTGTGAAGTAAGTGCATAGCTTAGTGTACAAATTCAAGAATTAAAGCATAAGTATTACATTTCGTTGAAGTAGGAATACTGTCTTTGCATTATCTTTGATGCATAAACTACTGTGAAATCAATTAGAAATTTAATACTAGTTGTACTACTACTTTCTAGCATACAACT
>CBDUMX010000066.1:0-10664 GCA_965368435.1 uncultured bacterium | reverse complement strand
AACTACTAATGGCAAACGATTTTAACGTATTCGTTGTAGAAGACGATGAATTCTACGGTGAAATTCTTGAGTATCACCTTTCCCTAAACCCAGATATTACCGTCACTAAGTTTTCAACTGGAAAGGATTTTCTCAACAATCTCGACAAACGACCTTCAGCAGTTACCCTGGATTATTCTCTGCCTGATATTTCAGGAGAAGAAGTTCTGAGAAAAATTAAGGAATATGACGCTGATATACCTGTTGTTATCATTTCTGGACAAGAAGATATCAAGACGGCTATTAGCCTTCTTAAAGAAGGAGCCTATGATTATATAGTTAAGGATGAAGATACTAAAGATAGAATCTGGAATACCATCCGTAACATTAAAGAAAAGGAAAGTCTTAAAGAGGAAATATCTGTACTTAAACAGCAAGTAACTAAGAAATACGATTTCTCTACAAGTATGATTGGCAGCAGTCCTTCTATGAAGAAGGTCTTTGCCATGGTTGAGAAATCTGTTAAATCAAATATTACTGTCTCTATTGCAGGAGAAACAGGAACTGGTAAAGAAGTTGTAGCTAAGGCAATTCACTATAATTCACCTAGAGCAAAAAAGCCATTCGTAGCAGTGAACATAACTGCAATTCCAAAAGAACTTATTGAATCGGAACTTTTTGGTCACGAAAAAGGATCATTTACAGGTGCCGTTTCCCGCAGAATTGGAAAATTTGAAGAAGCTGGTGATGGAACTATATTCTTGGATGAAATAGGAGAAATGGACATAAATATGCAGTCTAAACTTCTACGTGTTTTACAAGAACGAGAACTCACTAGAGTAGGAGGGAATGCAGTTGTGAAAGTTAAATGTAGAGTACTTAGTGCAACGCATAAAGATTTAGCTGAAGAGGTGAGAAAAGGCAATTTCCGAGAAGATTTATACTATCGCTTACTCGGCTTGCCAATTAATCTCCCGCCTTTAAGAGAGCGTGGAAATGATATTCTTTTACTCGCTAAGCATTTTATCGATGAGTACTGCCAAGAAAATGACTTGGGTAAACTCAAACTCTCATCTAAAGCACAAAGCAAATTGTTTAAATATCCTTGGCCCGGTAATATCCGTGAGCTCAAAGCTGTTATTGAATTGAGTTGTGTAATGACTGATGGTGATACCATTGAAGACGAACATGTAACATTTAACTCAACAGGTTCTATTGACACTCTGCTTCAAAATGAAATGAGTCTCGAAGAGTACAAAAACAGAATAGTAAAACACTATCTAGATAAATATAATAATGATGTTGTAAGTGTCTCTAAAAAATTAGATATAGGAAAATCTACGATTTATAGAATGCTGCAAGAGCAAGTGATTTAATGAGCGAAGAAAAATTATACGACTTAGCCCAATTGAGGGAAGTAGCTTCGGGAAGTGAAGATTTCGTGAACAAAATGGTCGATATGTTTCTTAATATGACACCTGAACTTGTTGACCGAATTAAGAATGGTGTTTTGGCAGAAGATTGGCAAGAAGTTGGATCAGCTGCCCATAAAATGAAACCATCTATCGACATGATGGGTATTGAGAAGTTAAAACTGGTAATACGTGAGATTGAAGGCAATGCTAAAAATGAATCTCACCTTGATCAAATCCCAAGCCTGCTCGCTCATTTAATGGATACTTTAGATCAGGTATATTTACAACTCAAGAATCGCTAGGATTTATTGCCGCTTTATACATCTGTATAGTGTTGTTTAAACCGTAGTACAAACTATCGCTTATTAAAGCGTGTCCTATACTCACTTCTAATACATTTGGAACATTCTTCAAAAAATAGCTGAGATTCACCAAGGATAAATCATGCCCAGCGTTCACTCCAAGGCCTATAAGCTTAGCCTCTCGGGCTGTCCTAGTATAATCCTCAATGGCTATTTCTTTGTTTTCTATATACCGACTTGCATAGGATTCTGTATATAATTCTATTCTATCAGCTCCACATGATTTTGCAGCTTCTAGTTGCGAAACATCTGGATCTAAGAAGATGCTGACCCTAATATTGTTCTTTTTGAACTCCATTGTACAATCAGCTAAGAGTGATTGATGTTGTTTGCAATCCCATCCTGCATTACTAGTTATAACATCTGGGCCATCTGGGACTAAGGTAACTTGGTCGGGTTTGGTGGCTATCACCAAATCCATAAATTCTTTAGATGGATAGCCCTCAATATTATATTCAGTATGTATCACTTTTTTGAGCTCAGGCACATCTTGATAACGTATATGTCTTTCATCAGGCCTCGGGTGAATAGTTATCCCATCCGCCCCGAAATTTTGAGCTGCTATTGCCGCTTTACATAAATTGGGAGTGTCGCCACCCCTAGCGTTTCTGATGCTAGCAATTTTATTTATGTTTACGCTTAATTTAGTCACTTAGAGTGTATTGAATTTGAAATGCAAAAGTATTCTTTCTAAGACCAAAAATCTCATCACCACCACTTCCTATACTGTGTATTTCCTTGAATTTTTCTAATTCTTTATCGTAATACATCGACTTGTATTTCACCCAACACCTCAGCTTTGGTGCTAAGTCAAACTTCAATAAAACATAATAATAGAAAAGATCGGCAGTTAAAATGGCATAGGGATACATACCCGGAGCACTGCGTTCATAACTGCTTATAGCAAGTGCGGAACTTGGAACTATAGCCTTGCTTATTCTAATGCTCAATTGTCCCCCATCCAGAAATCCAAGCTTGCTAAGTATTTCTGTATACATTAAATATGAGTTAAAGTTGTTGAGGCTATTTATATGTACTCTACTTCTCAGTTCTGTGCTTTTGGAAATGTTGTAATCTAAATGTAATCTGTATTGCCTTCTATTTTTATAATTCAACGCCCATTTAGGGCCTTCATCTTGAGTTTCGCTCAGCAGATTCTCGACAATTCGCAATCTTAGTTTGAACAGTTTTCTTTTAGTATATGTCAGATCTACACCCCATTGATGTGCTGTAATCAGCGACGATATGCTATACCTAATCCAATTCATTCTATAACGGTCTAAATAGACACTAAGCACTAATTTTTTTAGATTGAATCTGATGTTGGTGTAAAGACCTTCCTCTCCAGCAAAGTTTGAATGACGTGCAAAAGGAGTGGACTGGTAAGTAATAAAACCAGCTTGATACTTTCTATACAGCAAGGCAAGATCTAAATGCCGTCCAAAAGTGCTGTTCAGTCCATGAATTTGTCCTTGTTTAGATGAATTGTCGATACAGTATTCACCGTAGATCAAAGAATTTTTTAGAAAGTATTCATAGGCAATACTGTGCTTGCTGTAGTGACTAGCTCTAAAATCAAATTGATTATCAAGTCGCAATGGATTCAGAGCTGCAGATAGTTTTGCTGCTACAGAAATGCAGGATATTTCGAGATTGGTTTTGCGCCATTTTAGTTCACTGCCAAAGATTGATTCCCGTAAGCGTTTTACTTGTAATAACTCTGTTTTAGTTCTGTGCAAACCACTGCCTTCATTCAAGGTGTTAATTTCTTTAGATTGATTAATGCTAGCATCTCTCATTATACTAGAATAAAAGAAGCTCATTCTAAAATGCCCAAGTTCAGCTTCAATGCCAAGCCCATTTAATGCGTTGTTTTCCCTATTGGAGTTAAATGCTTCTAGGCCTCGCGATCCTCTTTTTACAATTTCTAATCCTGTTGAACTTCCAATGAAACTATTGGTTGAAATACAAAGACCTTCACCTGCACTAAATCCAAAATTTCCAATAATGATTTTGTTGATTAATCCGATGTCCCTGAAATACAAATAGGCACTACTAAAGTCGATTTTTGGAAACTCAGTTCCAACAAACAGCCTTTCTCCTTCATCTTTTTCAAAGCGAGCAGCGAAGCTAAAATTTGCGGTGGAGTAACTGTATTGAAGATTATAAAAATTGGGATCTCCGGCGTATAGCGAGTCGATGTATGCTTTAGATTTTGGTGAGCTTCTTTTGTATTGAATTTTCAACTTTTGAGTAGTACTTTCAGAACTATGAGCATTCGAGATTTTAACAAAGGGAATTAAGTGAAATAAAAACTCCGGCTTAATGGATTCAATTTGTTGAAGCTCATAAATGCTAATGAACTCTTGATGTCGACTTTTATACATCTGAATCTCATGAATTTGTGATTCTGTGAGAAAAGGATTGTCGGCTATTGCATTGGCGGCATTGAGATCAATTTTGTGTTGATTGTAATACGCCAGCAGGTCGAAATAATTATATTCAGTTGCATTTTCTTCTGTGCTATTCCATCTATCCACCCAAAAGTCGATAGTATTTTGATCCAATTGAGCAAACCCGCTAAAATGAAATACAAGCATTAATAGAAGTATCTTAGATCTCATAATCTAAATTGAAAAGTGGCGATAGTCCCAACGCTAAATGAGATTGCAATGCAAATAAGATTTTAAAGTCATTGTACTCCTTGGCATAACTGATTTGCAGGGCTTTGGTCGACAAGATGATTAGTTGATATTCTTTACTGTCTTGCTCAATCAGTATCCCAAATGCTGCTATTGCTTCTTCTCCTAAAAGTAAATCCCAACTTAATCTCAACTGTTCGCTCCAATCGTAATTAATAAGAAAGGTGAATTGACTACTATTTGCATATTCATTACTGTTATGGTGATATCGACTAAAATGGGCGCTGTAACGCCATTGATTGCCGATTTTTTGAGCTATTCCAATTTGATAATTGAATGCGAACTTGCTGCTTAAAGATGAAGGGTAATAGATAGAATAAGCAGTGCCCAGGTAGAAGCCCGACTTGAGCTTAGAACAGGCTGCTAAACTGCTTCTAGAGGGGTGTAAATGAGCTTGATTTAGATTGAATGCCAAAGCTAGTCTGCTCGCGTCATTAACTAGCACTACCCCTACTTTTAGTTCACTATAGGAATCTATTCCAAATAAATTACTGGCCATTAAGCCCAAATGGTTATTAGTAAAGCTGCTAAGATTAGCCGCTTTATCAATTAGAGCAATAGAAGGACTATAGTTTCTAAATAGACCTGTAGCGTATTGGCTATAGGCAGTATTAGAAGTAAAAAGAAAAACCAGCAATGCAATTCTCATCAGGCAATTTGCCTACGAATTACAATTCATTTCTAAGTTTTTGAAGTACGGTTTTGATGTTTTCTAGCTTAGCGACTACTTCGCTCTTACTATCGACTTTAGATTTATTGGCTTTTAACTGAGCCCTAGCTCCTTGAAGAGTAAATCCCTGCTCTTTAACTAGCAGATGAATCTTTCTGATTTCTTCAATATCCTTTTTAGTATAAAAGCGTGTTCCTTTACTATTGCGTTTCGGTTTAATAGAGTTAAACTCTGCTTCCCAATACCTTAGAAGTGAAGGCGCAACATCAAAGTACTCTGCAAGTTCCGAAATGCTGTAATATAGTTTGTCGGGAAGCTGCACTAATCAAATGATTGATTTGGGTTAGAAGAAAGCTTGAGAATTTCTTCGTATTGTTGAGCTGTTAAATCATTATAGAAATAGCCGATTGGGTTTACTTGTCGACCATTTTTAGCAACCTCATAATGTAAGTGCGGCGCGGTAGATTTTCCAGTACTACCAACTAAACCTATAAGCTGCCCTCGTTTTACTTTTTCTCCTGGTCGAACCTTGGTTGCACTTAAGTGGCCATAGAGCGTAGTATAGCCGTAACCATGGTCGATTTCAATATGTGTTCCATATCCCCATCTCATTCTTTTTACCAATTTAACTACTCCATCGCCTGTAGCATAAACCTCTGTTCCTTTTGGTGCTGAGAAGTCTATACCTTTATGCATTTTACGGGTTCTGTATATCGGATCAATTCTATATCCAAAACCAGAAGCAACTCGTCTTAAATTCTTATTTGAAACAGGCTGAATAGCAGGAATGCAAGCGAGCATGCGCTGTTTTTCTTTTGCCAACTGCAGAAGCTCCGCATAAGAACTTTCTTGCACTTTCATTTGATTGTTGAGCTGGTCTAGTCGCTCGTGAAGTTCTTTTAGCTTCTCACCATTTTTAAAGGCTTCAAGAGATTTGTATTTGTCCGTTCCCCCTGTACCTGCGGTTCTAAGCTCTGATGGTATTGGGTCGGCACCAAAAATTTCTCGATAAACCGTCTCGTCTTGAGCAATTAGCTCGTCTAGATATGCGGTGATGTCTTTAGTTTTTTCCGTTAACAGTTTGATTTGAACTTCGTAATCATTGATTTGGCTCTGCAAGTTTTTCTCATTTGGAGAACTTACAAGCTTATACGAAAGAGAAACACCTAGAAAAAATATAATAGCAGCTAAAGAAAGATAGCCTAAAACCTTAGCAAAGATGGCCCATCGGTTGGATTTCACCTTCTCATATTCAAGAGTTTCAGTATTAAATCTAAATTTAGTTTTACTCATTGTATTTTTGCCGACAATAAATTGCACGCAAAGGTACAAAAATCAACAATCAAATCAAAGTGGAATTAGACGAAATGACAACGGCATCGGAGGTTAGATCACAATTTCTGGATTTCTTTAAATCTAAAGGGCATAAGATCGTAGAATCCGCGCCAATAGTAGTGAAGAACGACCCTAGTTTAATGTTTACCAATGCGGGTATGAACCAGTTTAAAGACTTCTTTCTGGGTAATAAGACAGCAGTGGATAAACGCATTGCCGACACTCAAAAATGCCTGAGAGTGAGTGGTAAGCACAATGATTTAGAAGAAGTGGGTGTTGACACCTATCATCACACCATGTTTGAAATGCTGGGTAACTGGAGTTTTGGAGACTATTTTAAAGAAGAGGCCATCGCATGGGCATGGGAATTATTAACTGAGGTCTATAAACTCGATAAGGATAGATTGTATGTTACGGTGTTTGAAGGTGATGATGAAGATGGATTGCAAGAAGACGCTGAATCAGCAGCAATTTGGGAAAAATTTATCGCTAAGGATAGAATTCTCAAGTGCGATAAAAAAGATAATTTTTGGGAAATGGGCGACACAGGACCCTGTGGTCCCTGCTCTGAAATTCATATGGATCTTCGGCCACAGGCTGAAAGAGAACTGAAAGATGGAAAAAGCTTGGTAAATCAAGACCACGACCAAGTGATAGAATTGTGGAATCTGGTTTTTATACAATACAATAGAAAAGCCGATAGAAGCTTAGAAGCATTACCTGATAATCATATAGATACAGGCATGGGTTTGGAGCGAATAGTGCGCGCAATTAACGCCAAGTCTTCCAATTACGATATTGATCTTTTCATGGATACCATAGCGAAGATTGAAAGTCTAAGTGGTAAGAAATACGGCGTCGATGAACAAACTGATATCGCTTTTAGGGTTATTTCTGATCATATACGCGCAGTCTGTTTTACAATCGCCGATGGACAATTGCCATCAAATGAAAAGGCTGGCTATGTTGTGCGAAGAATTTTGCGCAGAGCCATTCGCTATGGATATAGCTTTCTGGAAATGGAGAACCCATTTATTTTTCAGTTGGTACCTACAATTGCTGATAAGTTTAAAGATACTTTTCCAGAATTAGTACAACAGGAAGATTTTGTTAGCCAAGTTATTGAACAAGAGGAAAAATCCTTCTTGCACACACTTAATAAAGGGCTTAAGCTATTTGAACAATTCAAGCAAACGGATGCTAAAACTATCTCAGGTTCTCATGCATTTGAGCTATACGATACTTTTGGTTTTCCAATCGATTTAACGGAACTGCTGGCGCGAGAAAATGATATCGAAGTGGATTTGGTGGGCTTTCAGAAAGAGCTTCAGGAGCAAAAGCAGCGTTCTCGAGCTGATGCCAAGAAAGAAGCTGGCGACTGGGTTTTGCTGATTGAAGATGAAAAGGAAGAATTTGTGGGTTATGATTATACTGAAATTGAAGTGCGCCTCACCCGCTACAGGGAAGTTAAAATAAAGGATAAAATCAGATATCACCTTGTTTTTAATTTAACACCTTTTTACGGTGAAAGTGGCGGACAAGTTGGAGATACTGGTCTTTTGATTGGCAAAGATGATGAGGAAAAGGTGAGTATCATCGACACTCAAAAAGAGAATGAGTTGATCATACAGATAGCAGATAAATTACCCCAAAACACAAAGCAGAAATTCATTGCAAAAGTTAACGACAAAACCAGACAGGCGACTGCTGCGAATCACAGTGCGACTCACCTTCTGCATGCCGCTTTGAAACAAGTACTCGGTGATCATGTCAACCAAAAAGGCTCTCTAGTTAACGCCAAACACCTGCGTTTTGATTTTTCTCATTTTCAGAAGTTGAGTACGGATGAATTGCAAAAAATAGAGGCGATAGTCAACAATAAAATCAGGGCTGCTATTGAGTTAGAAGAAAACCGCAGCGTCCCCTATAATAAAGCAATTGAAAAAGGAGCTATGGCGCTTTTCGGCGAAAAGTACGGTGATGTTGTGCGCGTCATTACATTCGATCCTGATTTTTCAGTAGAATTATGTGGTGGTACTCATGTGAAAAACACTTCAGAAATAGGGAGTTTGAAAATCATTTCAGAATCTTCTGTTGCCGCTGGAGTGAGAAGAATTGAAGCTATTACAGCAGATAGAGCATTAGAGTTAGTGCAAAATAAACTCGCTACCCTTGATGATTTAAATGATTTGTTGGGTCACCCTGCTGATATATACCAGTCTGTTGAACAGTTGATGCAGGAGTTGAAAAACGCGAAATCAACTATTGCAAACTTCCAACAAGATAAAGTTAAGAGCTTGAAACAAGCGCTAGTGTCGGCAGTAAGTGATAAAAATGGTATACAAAAAATTGTAGAACTCGTTGAACTTCCAAGTGTTGCAGCGGCTAAAGATTTAGCATTTCAATTAAAGAATGAGCTCCCAAATCTCTTTTGTGTTTTACTAGCCGATATAGAAGGCAAGCCAAGTTTAAGCATAATTATAAGTGATTCACTGATTGAATCTTATGATTTGAATGCAGGAGCTCTGGTTAGAGAATGGGCTAAAGAAATAAAAGGTGGAGGAGGAGGCCAAGCATTTTTCGCTCAAGCTGGAGGGAATGATGTTAGTGGGCTACAAAACATAAAAAACATCGCGAACAACTATATTGAGCAATTGAATTAATGCTAAAAAATGATAAATACGAAGTAGTAATTGGACTTGAGATTCACGCTCAGCTAAAGACTAAGTCAAAAGCTTTTTGTGGTGATGCAGTGAGTTATGGTGATGCGCCAAATACTGTGATTAGTCCAATTAGCCTCGGTCACCCCGGAACATTGCCAGTTCATAATAAAGCTGCTGTTGAAATGGCTATAATGTTGGGATTAGCGTGCAATAGCGAAATCCGAGAGTACAATATGTATTCTAGAAAGAATTATTTTTATGCTGATCTGCCAAAAGGATATCAAATCACCCAATTCGATACTCCTATTTGCAATGGAGGTAAAGTGGAAATAAAAGTGGATGGAATAGAAAAGCAAATTCAGCTTACTAGAATTCACATGGAAGAGGATACAGGCAAGAGTATTCATGAATTGGATATTGAAAATACCCTTTTAGATTACAATAGAGCAGGAACTCCGCTGGTTGAAATAGTAACTGAGCCAGATTTAAGAAGTGGTGATGATGCCTATGCCTTCCTCACAGAAGTTAGAAAACTAGTAAGATACTTGGATATCTGTGATGGAAATATGGAAGAGGGGAGTTTGAGATGCGATGCAAATGTTTCAATTCGTCCGCTAGGCAGTGAAGCATTTGGGACTAAAGTTGAAGTGAAGAATATGAACTCAATGAGCAATGTTAAGAAAGCCATTGAATATGAATTCGAACGACAATCGGCTTTACTCGACGCCGGCGAGATTATAGATCCTGAAACCAGAAGTTTTGATGCTTTGAGCGGAACAACATTTGGGATGAGATCTAAAGAAATGGTAAATGACTACCGCTATTTCCCAGAACCCGACTTGCCGCCATTAATTGTTAGTGAAGAATGGATATCCTCTTTGAGAGCACAAATGCCAGCCTTGCCAAAAGAGCTTTTTAATAAGTTCACTTTAGAAATGAGTCTAAGCGAATACGATGCAGGTATATTAACTGACACTCGAGAAATTGCCGAGTATTTTATTGGAATCTGTGAGCATACAAAAAACTATAAGGCAGCAGCCAATTGGACTATGGGTGCAGTTAAGAATTGGTTAAATGCCAGAGCGGAAAAGATGGAAAATTTCCCCTTGACGCCTATACAAATTGCAGAGATTATCACTGCAATTGACAATAGCATAATAAGCTATTCAGTGGCTGAGCAAAAGTTGTTTCCTGAAATGCTAAAGCAGCCTGAAAGCTCAGCAGCCGAGTGCATTGAAAGATTAAACTTAGCTCAAGAAGGCGATGATGATTTTTTGGAATCATTAGTTCAAGAAGTCTTGAGTCAATTCCCAGATAAAGTTCAAGAGTACAAATCAGGCAAAACCGGGCTACTGGGTATGTTTATGGGACAAATAATGAAAAAATCGGGTGGCAAAGCTGATCCAAAGAAAACAAACCAACTTCTTGCCAAAACGTTAAATTAAATTGTGGTACAACTATTGTACTAATTATTAAGAACTAGAGTATATGAAAAATATAAAATTTCAAAAAAAAATTTAATTTTACTTGATCCACCA
>CBDUMX010000065.1:0-10702 GCA_965368435.1 uncultured bacterium | reverse complement strand
ACTGCAGGTTTCGAACTACAGGATAGAATAATTGACAGAAAAAGTACGTTAATAAAGTACTTTCTGAGAAACCTTCTTAGATCAAGCATCCCACAAAAGAACAAAACCGAGTGAAATTTCAAGCTAATTGAAGACATTAGTTCTCACCATATTGCTAGCATTTCTGTGGGCTCCTGCGGTGGCGCAAGACGCACAGCCTAAAAGCCAACTAAGGACTTCAGATCCTCTTGTGCAGAGAATTGCTAATCTGGAAGAGCTGGTTTATAAGTTGAACAAAACACTTGAATTAAGTTTGGGTTCAGAAAATGTAAACCCTCAAATACCAGGTTTTAAGCCTTCATTTGAGTTGGCTTTAGGTGCTGGATTCCATCTTTTTAATAGCTCGCCTCCTCAATACATAATTAACTCTGACAGTCAACTTTTGGTTTATGGGGGGATGGGTGGTATCACCTCTATGATTAATGGCGTTATAGCCTATAGAATAACACCACTTTCAGGAGTATTTATGAATATTCCATTAATTGAGTTAAGTGCTAAGCGACAGAATTCCTTTGGATTGTTCAGTGGTAGCTTTATGATAGGATTTGGATATATACGGCATTTGGACGCAATCTCATTTTACGGTTCAGTGAATATTCAACCATATCAACTGATAATAGAAGATTATATTCTCAATAATAAAATAGAGCAAGCACCATATACACCCTTAGATATAAGCACCTTACCAACATACACAGCATATAGTCACAGTTTAAGTCTAGGTGTAGCCTTTAAACTGTGGGGGTCTCAGAACCAGTCTATTTAGCTTAGTTAGAGCTACTGCGTTGCTCGGCTAATCGCATTGCCGCAGGCAAATTAATTATACTGCCGCTTACGGATATCTTTTTAAGTTTTGTTTTCTTTTTGCTACCAGGGAGTTTTTGTCGCCCTTTCAATGGAATAGCACTATCTATGAGAATTGATCGCAATTCTTCTGCTGTTAGTTCTGGATAATAGCTCCAAACAAATGCTGCTACACCAGCAACTACTGGACTAGCCATGCTTGTTCCGTCATAAGCATCGTAATTGTTTTCAGGTGTAGTTGAATAGATTTCCACTCCAGGAGCAAAAACATCCACTTGCTCACTGCCATAGTTTGAGAATTCAGCGAGCATCCTAGGCTTTTTTTGCCATGAACTTGCTCCAACCTCTATCCAAATAGATTTATAAGTATCATTAAAATCATTGGGATAGAAGGTATTGATGTCGGTATTCAAAGCGTCATTTCCAGCAGCATGAACTAACAATACTTGATGATCTTTGGCGTAAGCTATAGCCTTTCTAACTGCTTCTGAATTGTGAACATAATCCTTGCCAAAACTCATATTAATAATTTTCGCTCCATTATCTACAGCGTAGTAAATGCCATTTGCTACATCTTTGTCGCGCTCATCACCTTGAGGAACAACGCGTATCGACATGATCTTGGCAGATTGACAAATGCCTTGAGCTCCGAAATCATTCTCTCTATTTGCTGCTATGATTCCCGCGACATGAGTACCGTGATCTGAGAATTTTTCGCCATAATAAACCACATTATTTCCATAGTATTTTTCACTTGCATCATTGTAATTGTCGCCAACCAAATAACGGGGTTCAAACTTGGCATTATAACCGTAATAGTAGTTGTAATGGAAGTGATCATAGGCATCAATTAAATCCTTTTTAGCTTTAGGATAACTGAATTCTCCTTTTTCCATTAGTGCTTGCATTAAAAGCACCAATCGAGCCATTTCTTCAGATCGATTTCGGCTCTTGTGTTCTTTTAGTTCGGACTTAGTAATGTCTTCACCGTAACTACGCTCTAAAGCTTCAAGACCAGATTTTAACTGACTGTAAAACTCAAAATTGCTTTTTGCCTCATCTCTTTCATTTCTAAATTTTGCGCGTATTTCTTGGTATAATTGATACTCTTCTTTGTTTTCTACCTGTTCCTCTAAGCTCAATTCATACTTCTCATTAAGGATAACATATTGGCGAGTAATCTCCATATTGTCATAGCCAATGCTGGTGTCTTTACTTCCTATGAAATTCCAACCGTATATGTCATCTATATATCCATTATTATCGTCGTCAATTCCGTTATCGGCGATTTCATCTTCATTAATCCACAATTGACCTTGTAAATCTGGGTGATTAATATCTACTCCAGCATCGATAACCGCAACTATTATTTCATTGGCTTTTTTATCGCCTGCAAGTAATATGCCTTCATAAAGGCCAATGCCAGCCATTGATTTTTTATTGAATGGTTCAAAGTGCCAGGTTTTGCCTGGATTTTGCGCAGATAGCAGGAGTGCTGCTGCTGCAAAAAGAAGTGTTAAACTGTTTCTCATATTTACGTTTGTATTACCCCAACGTTGTACTTCTCAACTTTAGCGTTGTCAGCAATTGCAATTCCTGTAGAAATCCACTTACGGGTTTCAAGAGGATGAATTATTTCATCAACCCAAAGGCGTGAAGCTGCATACTCTGGAGTAGTTTGTTTGTTGTATCTATCAATTATTTTTTTAAGCAATTGGTCTTCTTCAGCTTTGCCAATCTCTTTGTTTTGTTTTTTGAGGGAGGCTTTTTCAATTTGGAGTAGGACTTTAGCTGCCTGCTCACCACCCATAACAGCGATTTTAGCGCTGGGCCATGCCACTATTAGTCTAGGATCGTAAGCTTTGCCGCACATCGCATAATTTCCTGCACCGTAGGAATTGCCTATAATAATTGTGAATTTAGGAACTGTACTATTACTCATAGCACTCACCATTTTAGCTCCATCTTTTATAATACCCTTGTGTTCTGATCTGCTTCCAACCATAAAGCCAGTTACATCTTGTAAGAAAACCAATGGTATTTTTTTCTGATTGCAATTCATTATAAAACGCGCTGCTTTATCGGCACTATCTGAATAGATTACTCCGCCAAATTGCATTTCGCCCTTTTTGCTTTTTACCAATTCTCGGTTGTTAGCTACTATTCCTACACTCCAGCCATCAATTCTTGCATAACCACAGATTATTGTTTTTCCATAACGCTCTTTGTATTGTTCAAATTCTGAATCATCTACTAATCGCTTTATTATTTCTATAGTCTCATATGGTTTGCTTCGCTCTGCGGGCAAAATTCCAAAAATTTCTTTTGGATTAAGTTTAGGTTCTTTGGCCTCTCTTCTGTTAAATCCAGCTTTTTCTGCCGAGCCTATTTTGTCCATAAGGAATTTTATTCTGTCTAAGCAACTTTTATCATCTGGAAACCGGTCGTCGATTACACCTGATAAATCAGTTTGAGAAACAGAACCACCTAGAGTTTCATTGTCGATTTGCTCACCTATTGCAGCCTTAACTAAATACGAACCCGCTAAGAATATGCTGCCAGTTTTGTCTACGATAAGTGCTTCATCACTCATGATAGGCAAATACGCTCCACCGGCAACACAACTGCCCATAACCGCGGCAATTTGAGGCACTCCCATGCTGCTGAGAACAGCATTGTTTCTAAATATTCTACCAAAGTGTTCTTTGTCAGGGAAAATTTCATCTTGCATAGGCAGAAATACCCCAGCACTATCAACCAAATAGATAATTGGAATTCTATTCTCCATAGCCATTTCCTGGAAACGAAGATTCTTTTTACCAGTTAAAGGAAACCATGCGCCAGCTTTAACAGTTGCGTCATTGGCAACAACTACACAATCTAATCCGGCTACCTTGGTAATGCCACCAACTACTCCTGCGGCAGGGCAGCCGCCGTATTCTTCGTACATGTCTACAGCTGTAAATGTTCCTATTTCAAGGAAATCAGCATTATCGTCTTTTAAGTAGTCGATACGCTCTCTTGCAAGCAGCTTGCCTTTCTGAGTTTGCTTGGCGGCTGCTTTCTCTCCACCCCCTGAATGTATTTGAGCACCTAATTTTTTGTACTTATTCCACAATTGCTTATTGTGATCCTCATTTTTATTGAATTCGAGTTCGGCTTTTGTCATAAAGTACTCAAAAATAGATTCTTTTAGGGATTAGAGTAGGAAATTCGATGTAGTCGAAAATAAATTCCATGTAGACTTTTATCCAAGGTCTTATGTAAAATAAGATAAATAATTACCTTTGCGCCGGCTGACACGACCAGCTCCCTCTGAACTCCCCCAGGTGCGGAAGCAAGCAAGGGTAAGAGGTTGTAGCGGTGCGATGTCAGCCATTTTTTATAAAACCGTTTTTCAATCATTTATTTATCTTTGACCACAAACTAAAACACATGAAATTTTTCGTAGATACAGCAAATTTGGCACAAATACAGGAAGCACAAGATTTAGGGATACTCGATGGGGTAACAACTAATCCATCTTTGATGGCTAAAGAGGGAATTACCGGTGATGCTAATGTGCGCGCGCATTATAAAACCATTTGTGAGATGGTGGATGGCGATATCAGTGCTGAAGTGATTTCAACAGATTTTGATGGAATGATTAGAGAGGGCCAAGAATTGGCAAAAATTCATGAAAATATAGTTGTTAAAGTTCCAATGATCAAAGACGGAGTTAAGGCTTTGCGTTGGTTTACTGATAATGGTATTAAAACCAATTGTACATTAATTTTTTCTGCTGGACAGGCTATTCTTGCTGCAAAAGCTGGCGCTACTTACTTATCGCCTTTTATAGGACGAGTGGATGATATTAATTGGGACGGTACCGAATTAATAGCACAAATAGCTAATATTTATGCAATTCAAGGTTTTGGAACAGAGATTCTTGCGGCATCAATTAGAAACCCTTTACATATTATAAAAGCTGCTGAAGCAGGAGCAGATGTATGCACCTGTCCATTAAACTCAATCCTAGGTTTATTAAAACACCCTTTAACAGATATCGGATTACAACAATTTCTAGCTGATCATAAAAAAGCAAATAGCTAGGCAACATATTGTCATCGACAATAGTTTATATACAACTGCATGCATCCTATAGTCATCATTCCTACCTATAACGAAAAGGAGAATATCCTTAAGATGCTTGATGCTGTAATGGATCTAGAACCGGCTTTTGATATACTCATAGTTGATGATAATTCACCTGATGGCACAGGCGATATGGTTGCTGAAAGGCAGAAGGCCAACGATAGAATAAAGCTGCTAAGAAGGAAAGGAAAGCAAGGATTAGGAACTGCTTATATTGCTGGATTCAAATGGTGTCTAGAGCGGAATTATGAATACATTTTTGAAATGGACTGTGATTTCTCTCATAATCCTGCAGATCTTATTCGTTTATACAGCCAACTTCAGGAAGCAGATTGCGATATGGTCATCGGTTCGAGATATGTGAATAATGTTGTTAATGTGGTCAATTGGCCCATGGGCAGAGTTCTATTAAGTTATTTTGCTTCTGTATATGTGCGCTTTATCACCAGAATGAAAGTTGCAGATGCAACTGCGGGTTTTGTAGGTTATAAGGCCAAAGTGTTGAGAACCATTGATCTCGATGGTATCAAGTTTAAAGGATATGCCTTTCAAATTGAAATGAAGTATACAGCAAGTCGTTTGGGCTTTAGTATAAAAGAGATTCCAATAATATTTACAGATAGGGTAGAGGGTCAATCTAAAATGACCGGAGGT
Organism: uncultured bacterium; assembly: GCA_965368435.1. Taxonomy (GTDB): domain Bacteria; phylum Bacteroidota; class Bacteroidia; order NS11-12g; family UBA9320; genus JAHEKB01. Next base: position 5,071 of record CBDUMX010000065.1, on the reverse strand, counting down.
ATTATAAAAGAAGCACTCTTCGGAGTGATTTCTATGCGATTAAGAAGAATCTCAAAATCTTCAAATTAGATTCTCATTTTTATCATTTCTAGAATATACAGTCTATGGGTGAAACCAAACTGGCAATTACAGCAAATTAGCCCTGTGTTTAAGTGTCATAAAATCAGCATGTTGCATAACGATTATGGGCCTTTGGTCTGAAAATTGTGTAGTCTAATTTGTAATGGTGTTTTGCGCCATTACAAACCTTATTATTATGAAGATGCGTTTAATTCTGTGGCTAGCAGTCTTTGCTGCTAGTCACTCTATGATGGTGCCAGTTCAGGCGCATTGCCTCCAAAATGTTTGTGAAGGCAGGGATGTTTCCATATCATCTTCTTATAATGAATTTTCAGTTTCACACAAGCATATGTTGAATGTGGCCGATGCTTGTCTATTAGATAAAGTTCCACTTTTTTCAAGTAATACTTTCTACAATAATAGAGCTGAGAATAGAGCAGTTGGTGGTCGAGCTTTAAGGTTTTCATCAACAACATTAAATAGCCATAATCCTGCTTTTATAGATCTACCAGGCTATAGTTTTTCAATCTTACATGCTTTAGGGATTAGCAGTATGCAATTATTCCATTGTCAATTTAAAAGTAAAGAAACAGCACTAAGTGTTAGTAATATTACAACTACTGTAATGGTGAATTATAGCCAAGAAATGTATAGGAGTTCATCGTTATGGTTATTGAGGGTGTACACCCTATTGAGGAATTTGAGATTATAAGATACGAATAGAAAAGAATAAATAAATAAAGATATAACAATAACTATAAACCGGATAGCTCTTGGGCAGTGCTTTATTAAAAGAAGCGCTAGCACATTGTGGTAACACAGGAATTAAGAGTTCAGTAATAAGTAAGTTATAATCATAACAAAAGAAACCCGTTCGTATCGGGCGGGTTTCAATTACTGAAATGAATTTTGTGGACACATAAGAGTCAATTATTGTCTAAAAAATGGAATCGATTCTCAAAATGGTTCTATATTTAGATTTCCGGACTTTCTGAATCCTTGTTGTAAGGCGCTGAAAATCAGCGTGTACATTCTGTTTTGTGTTTTTGGTATAGCAATTGGATTCATCCTATTGAATTTGAATTCTCAGTTTTGAGTTCAATTTAAACCTTAATAAGATGAAGACACTAAAAAACACGCTTAATCAGTACAAACTTTATTGTGCATTTTTCCTAACGATTGGATTTGCTCCAGTAGCAATGTCGCAATCTGGTATTGTAGTTGACGGACATAACTGTATTTCTTCAAGTTCAGAATGGCCAGCAACAGCTGATGCGGTGGATACGGATGACGTAGGAGCTGTATCTTCCTCTTCTAATATTAGAAGAGTGTGGCACAAGAATTATCTCGATACTTTGTTTTATGCTTTTACTCGTGAATCTGATGGTGGTGCTGGTTTTGCATTGCATTTCGACACAGATTGCGATGCAAGCACTGGAGATGTGGCCAAAGGAGGCGCAGAATTGGCTTTGTTTTTCTATATAAATTCAAATTCAATTAATGGTAAACAAGCTTATAGATGGACATCTGCTTCTGGTGGAAGCTATGTGCCTACTACCAATACATTTGTCACAGGTTTGGGAGATTCAACTTGTGGTAGAAGTGATTATAACTTTATAGAATTGAAAGTAGCAATGAATCAATTGGTTAATGTTTGTGGTGTCGGGTCATGTGGAGGAGTTCAACTTTCTCATATTACCTCATATTCTGGAACGAGTTTTAGTTCAAGCATTAAAGATAAGATAAGTTTAGAAATTTTTAATTTCGTAAATGATGCTCCTATAGCTGATGCTTCTTATAGCTCTAAAGTATGTTCAGGCGATACCATTGTGTTTGACGCGAGTTCCAGTAGCTTCAACAACTCAGGTTATAATGCCTTGGATTCAATGAAATCTTACGAATGGGATATGGACTATACAGGGGTATTCACAGTGGATAAAACAGGGCCAGTTGTTGAAGAGTCTTATTTTCAATTAGTTGGAAGTCAAACGCATAATGTAGCTCTAATAGTTACTGATGCTTTTAATTGTAAGGATACAATCGAAAATATTTACGTTACTGCATATGCCTCACCTACTGTAATGGGAGGGAGTATAATAGATTCAGCAGGAATGAACCAATGTGCGAATTTTACATGGAATTATAATGTTTTAAGTTCATTAGACTTTAATGGCGATACATTGTCTCAGTTCAATTGGACATTCCCGGATGGCGGGACAGCTACAGGTAAATCTGCTAGTAAAGTGTATAGTCAGTGTTTTTGGACTTTGCCAGGTGATTTAAATACCTATCTTGTAGGTACTGATACCAATGGTTGTACAGCAACTCATACAATTACAAAGCCATTGCCTGTAGATCTGATATATTTTAATGCAGAAGCTTTAGCAAATACTGTTCTTATAGAATGGCAAACCGCCTCTGAATTGAATGCCGATTATTTTGTAATTGAAAAATCATTGAATGGAAAAGACTTCGAGGAATTAGCAGTAGTTTCAGCACATGGTAATTCAAATCAATTAATCAGTTATAGTTATACTGATACTGAATTAAGTGGATCACACATGTACTACAGACTGAGACAATTTGATTATAATGGAGCATCTGAGCTGTTTAAAACAGTGGTTGTAGAATTGCAAGAGAATACAATGTTCACAGCTACTCCAAATCCTGCAAATGATGTAATAACCATCCATTTACCTGAAAATATTAGAAGTGCAAACTTGTCAATTATAAATGCTCAAGGTCAACTTATTGATTCTTATATAGCTGAAGATAATTTCAAGATTAATACTCAAGAACTAAAGGCTGGAATCTATTATGTGCAATTGTCTACCGACAGAATAGTGCAAAATAGATTAATCAGAATAGTTCATTAAGATATCGGTTTAAGTAGTAGTAGAATCAAATTAGCTGCTGCCTCATAACAGCAGCTTTTCTTAAGCCCAAGAATTTAGTAAATAGTCAATAGTTTTAGTATAATCAAAAGATTCATTTAAAAAATGAGCCAAAAAAAAGCCTTCTCCCGTATGGAAGAAGGCTTTTATCTTATTGTTTGTCTTAAGCTAAAACAATGATCTTATTGTTCAATATTTCAACTATACCACCTGTGATTTCAAATTCTTTTTCTCCTTCAGCAGTTTTAACAACTACCTGGCCAGCTTCTAAACTTGAAATTAAAGGCGCATGGTTATTCAAGGCCTCAAATTGCCCAGAGGTTCCGGGAAGCTTTATAGATTCAGCTTCTCCTGAAAACACTACTTTGTCAGGGGTAATAACTTCTACCAACATTATTCTGCTTCTTTTAGAAGTTTCTCACCTTTTTCTATAGCGTCTTCAATAGTACCTACCAAGTTAAATGCAGCTTCAGGATATTTATCCACTTCACCATCCATAATCATATTGAAACCTTTTATAGTATCCTGGATGTCAACTAAGCAACCAACTAAACCAGTAAACTGCTCTGCTACGTGGAATGGTTGAGACAAAAATCTCTGCACTCTACGCGCTCTATGAACAACTAATTTATCTTCTTCAGAAAGTTCATCCATACCTAAAATAGCAATGATGTCTTGAAGTTCTTTATAACGTTGCAATAACTCCTTTACGCGTTGAGCTGTATTGTAATGTGCATCACCAACTACATCTCTAGTTAAAATTCTAGAAGTAGAATCCAATGGATCTACCGCTGGGTAAATACCTAATGAAGCAATCTGACGCGACAATACTGTTGTTGCATCTAAGTGAGCAAATGTTGTTGCCGGTGCAGGGTCAGTTAAATCATCCGCTGGTACATATACAGCTTGTACAGATGTAATCGATCCTCTATTGGTTGAAGTAATACGCTCCTGCATAACACCCATTTCTGTAGCGAGTGTAGGCTGATAACCTACGGCAGAAGGCATACGACCAAGAAGTGCAGACACCTCAGATCCCGCTTGAGTAAATCTAAAGATGTTATCTACGAAGAATAAGATATCTCTACCTCCTGATTTTTCGTCGCCATCTCTAAAATACTCTGCAATTGATAGACCAGTTAGCGCAACACGTGCTCTCGCACCTGGAGGCTCATTCATTTGTCCAAATACCAATGTAGCTTGAGATTTAGCAAGCTCTTTTTCGTCCACTTTGCTCAAGTCCCATCCACCTTCGTGCATAGACTTTTCAAACGCTTCTCCGTATTTGATTACACCTGATTCTATCATCTCTCTTAACAAGTCATTACCCTCACGAGTACGTTCACCAACTCCGGCAAATACTGATAGACCCGAATATGCTTTAGCAATATTGTTAATCAATTCTTGAATAAGTACTGTCTTACCAACACCTGCACCACCAAATAATCCGATTTTACCACCTTTTGCATATGGCTCAATTAAATCAATAACCTTAATACCAGTGAACAATGGTTCTGCACTTGTAGATAAGTGCTCATATGTTGGTGCATCCTGGTGAATAGCTCTACCATTAGAATTGTCTAACTCTCCAATACCGTCGATTGCTGTTCCTACAACATTTAAAAGTCTGCCTTTAAGCGCTTCTCCTGTTGGAACTAAAATAGCATCTCCTGTATCGATTACTTCTCTGCCTCTAACCAATCCTTCTGTAGAATCCATCGCAACTGTTCTTACAATGTTTTCTCCAAGATGAGATTGTACTTCTAGAACTACTATTGTTCCGTCGTCTTTAGATACATGCAAAGAGTTGTAAATCTTTGGTAATGTAGATCCTTCTTGGTTAAACGCTACGTCTACCACTGGACCAATTATTTGTGATATTTTTCCTGTATTAGCCATGTATTGGGCTGTTTAATTTTAATAGGATGCAAATGTAAAAAATATACTTAACTAGACTGATTCTAAATAGTAAATCTAGTAAATTCCCATTTTGGAAAAGCCAAAAAAACTAAATCTAAATTTTGGAAATTTCTTGAAAATAGATTACTTTCGTGGAAATTTAAACTACTAATGGCAAACGATTTTAACGTATTCGTTGTAGAAGACGATGAATTCTA
>CBDUMX010000064.1:0-10715 GCA_965368435.1 uncultured bacterium | reverse complement strand
GATAATATCTAAGGCGGTGAGTGTTTCATTCTCTTCTTCATTGTATAAGAAGTAATCAAGAATTAAAATATCCATGTCGTTATCTAATTGCTCAATACAACTATGTGCATCGAGATAAGAAACAATGGTGAAAGCTAATCCCGGATAAGTGTGATGATTACAAAGTGTTTGTAAATATTTAGTCATTGCTAGATTGAAGTATTTGTCGTCCTCAACAATGGCAATCTTGATATTTTTTCGTGAAACACTCATCGCCTTATTATTATTGATTGACCTAGTGCTATTTCGATGCCAAAACGATTAAAAACTGCAAAACGCTGATAAACAGGTATTAACGATTTTTGATTTTTCGCAAGAATTTTCAAATTGAAAATAAATCTTCAATATGAAAATAAATTTAAGTGTTTTTGCTTTCGTTGAGTAATCGGTACACTGTAGTCTGGCCAATTCCTAATTTTTCAGCAACTGTTTTTGTGTTTTGATCACAAAGGGACATATAGTGTAGTACGATGCGTTGGTTGTACTCTCGCATGCTTAGGTTTTCCGTAAGTAGATTTGGCAAAATTTCTTTTCTAGGTCCAAGTGAAATGTCGCCTTCTTCTATAAGATCTGTAGATGAAAGCACAGCCGCAAGTTCTATTACAGACTTTACTTCTCGAACATTACCTGGCCAGGAATAGTTTAATAATTTGTTTTTTGCCCCTGAACTAATTGATTTTGCCTTCAACTTGTTTTCTTTAGCGAAAAGATTAAGAAAATGTTGCGCAAGGAGTATTACGTCGCTTCCTCTAGACCTGACAGGAGGGAGTTCAATGGGCAAGCCTTTCAACCTGTAGAATAAGTCTTCCCGGAAATTACCTTTCTCAACTTCTTCTGCGAGATTTTTATGGGTTGCCACTATTATTCTACAATTTACTTTGATGGTATCATTACCGCCAACTCGTACAATTTCTCTTTCTTGAAGCACTCGCAGCAGCTTTTGCTGCATTTGCAAACTCAATTCCCCTATTTCATCCAGAAAGAGAGTACCATCTTGAGCAGCTTCAAATTTTCCAATTCTTCGGTTATTGGCGCCCGTAAATGCACCCTTTTCGTGTCCAAACAATTCTGATTCTGCTAGTTCATGTGGGATTGCAGCCATGTTCACAGCAATGAAATTTTTGGATTTTCTCTCTGAATTGTAGTGAATTGCTTTGGCCAGCACTTCTTTACCAGTCCCCGTTTCACCGTGAAGACTTACAGTAATGTTCACGCCAAGCGCTTTTTTAGCCAATTCAATGGTGTTTTTAATAGCGCTACTTGCACCGATTATAGTTTTGCTAAAATCATACTTTTCCTCTATTTCAGATTGCAAGGAGCTGATTTTATTCTCTAAATTTTTGGTTTTGAGAATATGGCTTATGGTGTTGAGCAAACGATCTCGTATGTCTTTGCTCTTAGTCAGATAATCAAATGCGCCTTGCCTTAAGAGGGATACTGCAGTTTCTAAATCTTCCTGTTCAGATATGACGATAACGGCTATTTCCTTGTCTATAGACTGGATATATTTTAGTAATTCTTCCCCTTTAGCGTCTGGCAACCTATAATCTAGGGTAACCACATCAGGTTTTTTATGCATAGCCTTTTTCAACTCTGAGCCACTGAAAAATGACTCTACCTGAAATTCAGGATTGAGTTCCAAGGTGTGACAAAGCATTTTATTGTACCAGTCATTATCTTCAACTACATAAATTAACATGGAATGATCTGGCGTTTTCATAGTCAAATATAAGTTGGAAATTAAAAGTTCTTGAGATCTTTTAGTTCGTCGATAACTATCTTTTCAATGTAGGAGAATTCTTTTTTAGCAGATTTAATAAGCGGTTTAAGCTTTTTGTCCGAACTTGAATTCTCTATTGCTTTTAATGAGGCAAGAAAATTCATTGCGGATAGGTGTCGGCATGGTGCACTCATTTTATGAGCAATATCTTTTAACTTTTCAGTGTTTTTGTCTTTAAAAGCTATGTCTATTGATTCAAAGCCTTCTTTTACTCCGCTGAGAAATGTTTCTAACATATCCTTATAAAAGTCCACGCTTCCATTGCTTAATTCTGCCAAGTCTTTGAAATTTATCAACTCTTGATTCTTATCTTTCATTGTTTGATTCGTTTTGCTTTCTTGGAAATCGCTCATTACGCTGTGAATTTTATTGAGTAATTCGGCTTCTTTGAATGGTTTGGCTAAGAAGTGACAATCCTTGATCATGTTAAATTCATTGCTAGATTTAGCCGTTACAGCTGCCGTTATTGCAATTATAGGAGTATTGATATTTTTGCTTTCACTTGAATTTCTAATTTTTTTACTTGCTTCAATACCCGCCATTTTGGGCATTCGTTCATCCATTAAAATCAGATCGAATTTATCTTTTTTGCTCCATTCAACTGCCTCCTCACCATTGGTGGCTTCTTCGTACTTAATTCTGTTTTTCTCCAATATAGCAATTATCAGCTTCCGATTGTAAAGCTCATCGTCAACTATGAGAACATTTGTTGGTAGTACTAGAGCGTTGGCAGTTTCTTGCTTCTTATTTACAGCTTCGGTTGTATAAGTGTAGGGGATTTTCAAATTAACTGTAGTGCCAACATTGAGTCGGCTAATGAAGCTAATGTCACCTTTAGCTTGGTCTACTAATTTCTTGACTATAGTTAGTCCAAGTCCACTTCCTTTAAATTGTGCATTATTGGCAGTACTGAATTGCTCAAATTCATTGTAAATCTTATCAAGTTGAGTCTGACTCATGCCTTCGCCATTGTCTTTTACCTGAATGAGTAAATTGCAGTCTGTTGCACTGTTTTTCTCCAGATTAACTGCAATTTGTATTAATCCGCCATTTGTGAATTTATTGGCGTTTGAAATTAGATTTATCAGTATTTGATTTAATCTATGTGAGTCTCCAATTAAAACAATATTATCATCGGTTTTAAGACTGAGCTTGTGGTCATTTTGTTGTTTGTCGAAAAGGGGTTGAAGTAATTTAATACAGTCATTTATCACGGGGTTTAGTTCAAATGGCAATTTTTCAAATTTGAATTTACCTCTTTCCATTTTAGTTAGGTCGAGAATATCATTTACTACATAGGTCAGATGGTCTGCAGAGTTTTTAATATAGTGAATGAATTCAGCTTGTTGTTTGTTGAGTTTAGAGCTTGATAATTGCTCTGCAAATCCAGAGATAGCATTTATCGGGGTTCTGATCTCATGGCTCATATTGGCTAGGAAACGCTCTTTGTTTTCTGCTTCTTTAATTGCGTTTTTCCGCGCTCTATTCATCATAACTTTATATCGGTTGTTGTTTTGAATAAAGTTAATGAGTATGTAGGCCATCAACAGAATAAGCAAACCTGTTGTGATGCAAAAGAGGATAACCTGGCGGTTTGTCCTTTTCATCGCCTTATTCGCTGCGATTTTTTTATTTTCCAGTTTTAATTTTGCTTGTAGCTCAAAATGATCTACAAGTTTTTGTAGTTTTTTGGCTAGGAATTTGTCTTTTTCTATCAGTATTAATTCCTTGGTTTTAATCAATTTCTCTATTGATTCTTCTTCACTTTTAAGCTCTGATAATTCTTTTTGAAACTGTTCTAATGTGATATCATCGTCTCTAGTGTTTTTCTTACTTCTCAGCAGTTGTTTTAAAAATGCCTGGCCTCTTCGAATATAATTTTGCTCTATTTCATCGTACAACTCAGCTTCCGGGAGTGGAGTTAATTGATAGGTCATTTTATCCAGAGCTTCCTGCACTCTAAAATGCAGTTCAGCCTCCATTAATTCACTGAGATTTAAGTATTTGTCCTCAATTAACCGATTAAAGGAGTCGAGATACAGCTTGTTGTCTTGGTAGAAACTCTTTTCTTTAATGAGCTTTAGTTTGTCGTCAGAACGGTTTAAAGCAGAATAGAATTGAATAACATATGCGCTGTCTTCAGTGAGTCTGTATGATTTTACACTGTTGTCAGCTGAATTTACATCATTCATAACAGATCTGACCATGGGCAGAACCTCGTCGTGTTGAGAATTTTTGGTTACATCATTAACGATAGTAGTTATCTGTTTGTAGACATATGTACCTGTGATAATAACAGAGATTAGCACAAGCAGCAGAATTGGGAAGATGTATTTCTGAAAGTTTTGTTTTTTCTTGAATACACTCATATTAGTTATACGCTTAATGCGGTCTTATAGTATTTAGCCAATTTTCAATCTTGAAATTTCAAAGCTTAAATATTTTTAGTTAATCCTTGAACTACTTTGTAACCATTGAAGAATTCTTTTGCTACTATTCGCAAGAAACTGTAAAGTGGTACGGCTAATATCATTCCAACTACTCCACCTAAACTTCCAGCAGCTAATATTACCAGGAAGATTTCTAATGGATGTGCTTTTACGCTTTTAGAAAAAATCAGAGGTTGAAGTACGAAATTATCTACCATTTGCGCCAGTACAAACACTGAAATGGCTTTAAATGCGAAAGTGGTCACTTCTAAATCAGGGTAGATTTGAAGTTGAGTAGTTATAGCTAAACTCATACCGACTAGGCCTCCAATTAGTGGGCCCACATAAGGTATTATATTGAAAATACCAGCTAATAAACCAATGATTATGGCATTCTTCACTCCAAAAATTGCCAAACCTACAGAAATGATAGTCATTATAATAAGGATCTGTAGCACAACGCCAATAAAGTACCTGGATAATAGATTCTTTGTTTTTGCAAAGATTTTTTGAATGCTGTCGAGGTATTTATCCGGGGTTAAACTGGTAACCACATTGTCAACGATGGTACCGTCTTTCAAGAGAAAAAAGGAGATAAAGAGAATAGAGAAAACAGCAATTAGAGTATCTGTTAAACCACTAATAATTGATGTGAGATAATCACTGATTTGTCCAACTTGAAAGATTTTACTTATTTCATCAACGAGAACTTTCTCAATTTCAGCGGCTTGTATGTCGAATTTCCCCATCCATCCCGTAAACTTTTGAATTTGAGGTTCTAATTTCTCAACCATCATGTTCGGATCTATGTTAGAAATAATATTGGCTTGAGAGATAACGGTAGGAATAATGAGCTGAAAAAAGCCAAAAAGTAATAAGCCAAAGCTTAATAAGACTAGTAAGGATTTCAACCAATTGGGTAGAATATAGTCTTTGATTTTAATGCGACCCAACAAAGCAATTAGAGGCCTGCCTATAAAAGCAATAATGGTAGCTGTAAAAAAGTAATATATTATGGTTCGCACATTCCACAATACGTAGCACAGCAAGATTAACCCAATAACCCCTAAGATTATTCTGAGATTTCTATTCATGTTCATAGTCAGAGCAAATTTCGGTTAGTACTTTATTTGTGCTTTTAGGGTGAAGAAAAGCGATTAATTTATTATCAGCGCCTGCTTTTCCCTTTTTGTGTATGGTTTCAAATCCTTCAGACTGCAAGCGTTTGAGTTCAGTGTTTACATTGTCAACTGCAAAAGCTAAATGGTGAATTCCTTCTCCGCGTTTCTCAATATGTGTGGCAATTGCACTGTTCTCGCTAATAGATTGCAAAAGTTCAATCTTTACTTCTCCTACTTTGAAAAATGAGGTAATTACTCCTTCGCTTTCAACAGTTTCCATTTTGTAATGTGAAGTGCCTAATAGTTTGGCAAACAAGATGTTAGATGCTTCAATATCTTTGACAGCAATGCCAATATGTTCAATTTTCTTCAATTTCTTTTTAAAGCCTTATGAAAGGCAAATTAAGAAATATTATCGTATTGCTCTAGTTTAGACTTGATAATATTGGAAATACCTTTTGATTATAGAAAAAATCAATGATGAAGGCTGAACTTTTTTGGCTTCCAAGAGTTATATTTGTAGCTTAGAATTAATCTAAATAAAAACAATGTTGAAATTTCCAATATACCTCGATAGTAATGCAACCACCAAATTGGATCCTAGGGTGTTAGAGGCAATGATGCCTTTTTTTACTGATACCTATGGTAATGCAGCAAGCAGAAATCACAGTTTTGGTTGGGCAGCCGAGGAAGCAGTTGACTATGCGCGTGAGCAAGTAGCTAAGCTTATAAATGCCAGTGCTAAAGAAATAATCTTTACATCAGGGGCAACTGAATCAGATAATCTCGCCATTAAAGGGGTGTTTGAGATGTATGCATCTAAGGGTAACCATATTATTACGGTTACAACTGAGCATAAAGCAATACTTGATGCGTGTAAACATGTAGAAAAGAAAGGTGCAGAAGTTACATATCTCAACCCCAATGAAGATGGTTTGATAAACCTATCCGACTTGGAAGCAGCGATAACTGATAAGACTATACTTATCTCTATCATGTACGGAAACAATGAGATTGGAGTAGTTCAGGATATTAAAGGGATTTCAGAAATTGCTAAGAAACACAATGTTTTATTCCATACTGATGCTACTCAGGCTGTTGGAAAAATTCCAGTAGACGTAATAGGCGACGGAATTGATCTAATGTCTTTTAGCGGACATAAAATGTACGGACCAAAAGGTGTTGGTGCGCTTTATGTGAGAAGAAAGAATCCAAGGGTGAAAGTAACCAGTCAGATGGATGGTGGTGGACATGAACGCGGTATGCGAAGTGGAACGCTAAATGTTCCAAGCATAGTAGGCTTGGGTAAAGCTTGTGAGATTTGCCAGAATGAAATGGCTGAAGAAGCTCAGCGTTTAAGCGCAATGAGAGATAGATTAGAAAAAGAATTGTTGACAATAGAGGAATCTTATGTAAATGGCAATATTCAAAACAGACTACCTCATGTAACCAATATATCTTTCAAATTTGTTGAAGGAGAGGGATTGATGATGGGCGTGAAGGATATAGCGGTATCTTCAGGATCGGCTTGTACCTCTGCGAGTTTAGAACCCAGCTATGTGTTAAAAGCTTTGGGATTAGATGATGAGTTAGCACATTCATCGCTTAGATTTGGTTTGAGTAGGTTTACTACAGAAGAAGAAATAGATTACACCATCGGCCATGTGAAAGAGGCTGTAGAGAAATTGAGAAATATGAGCCCACTATGGGAGATGTTTAAGGAAGGTATTGATTTAAAGTCAGTAGTTTGGCAAGAGCATTGATAGAATTGAGAATTGAGAATTAAGAATTGAGAATTAAGAAATAAAATTATGGCATATTCAGAAAAAGTTATAGATCACTACAGCAATCCGCGAAACATTGGAACCTTAGACAAAGCACAGAGCAATGTTGGAACAGGTTTAGTAGGTGCGCCAGAATGTGGTGATGTTATGAGATTGCAAATACAAGTAGATGATGCTACAGGTATTATTCAAGATGCGAAGTTCAAAACTTTTGGTTGTGGCTCTGCCATTGCATCTTCTTCTTTAGCCACTGAATGGTTAAAAGGTAAAACCGTAGATCAGGCTTTAGAAATCGACAATATGGATATTGTTGAAGAATTGGCATTACCGCCGGTTAAAATTCATTGTTCGGTTCTTGCGGAAGACGCAATTAAAACAGCCATTAATGATTATAGAGTGAAGCAAGGATTAGAACCTATTGTAGACACTAAAAAACATTATTAATAATATGATTACAGTTTCAGACAATGCAAGTGAGCGAGTAGTTAATCTAATGAAAGATGAAGGTTTAGGGCCTGATTATTTCATTAGAGTTTCTGTTGTAGGAGGAGGTTGCTCTGGATTGAGTTATAAACTAGATTTTGATAATGAATCCAAAGAAGGTGACCAAGTCTTCGAAAGCAATGGGCAAAAAATTGTATGTGATATGAAAAGCTTCTTATACCTCTGCGGTACAGAGCTAGATTTCACAGATGGTTTGAACGGAAAAGGTTTTCAGTTCAATAACCCAAACGCTAGCCGAACCTGCGGTTGCGGTGAAAGCTTTGCAGTTTAAACTACTTTAGGTGTTTTAAGTTTACTCCATACAATATGGAGAAAACTATTCCAATGAATGCAGCCGTAGAGGCTTGTATAGTTGCCATAAGTCCATCATAGACCATAATAGGAGTTACTATGTATATTATTATTCCAACGATATAGAGATAGAATCCTTTTCTATTTAAAAACCACATCAATAATGCTCCAGCAAGTGTAAGTAGACAAGATAAGCCCGAGCCTAACGCATTGTTTCGAATATTGTCAGCAGTTAAGCCGGATTGTATATCACCCATTAGTGCTTGAAAAAAATTAGTCACACTTTCAGGTGCTTCTGCATCTTCCATTTCATCCATTGCTTCTTCCATAGCATCATCAACCATATCTATGCTTTGTGCAGCTAGTTCTGCTCCGGCATAATCAGTGATTGCGCTAAAAATGCCAAATCCCGACCCAATAAAGGATAGTATGCAAACTACGGTAAGGAAAGTTGGCCTTATTTTAAGCGAACTTTCATGGGTATTCTCATTTAATTCTTCCATCTTATAGCCAAATATAAGCTCATTTTGTAAATTTGTTTTTAGAGCAAAATGTATTAAATGTTAGCATGAAGATTTATAAATGTCCATATTGTACATCTCAACTCAATATAGATGGGAGGTTAGTGCTAGCAGCTAAAGATGATTCTTCAGAACGAGGTCTTGTTTTACTCAGTGAAGAACTAGGCGATTATACTGCTCATTACAGCGAAAATTTCGATTTCAAAGCCGGAGATAAAATTCACTTTTATTGTCCAGTATGTCAGCATTCTCTTGAATATAAGGAAGATAAAAATTTGGCTCGAATATTAAACGAAACAGATGGTGTAGAGCACACCATTATCTTCTCAGCTATTTTTGGAGAGCAAAGTACCTACCAAATAAATGAGGAGCGCACATTAACCTTTGGCGAGCAAACTGTGAGGTATATGGATCCAGATTGGTACAGGAAACTATAAATTAGAATAAAGAGCGTTTTCTTGAACCGGATAAGCCGAGCACCCCTAGAATTCCTCGAGTAACTTCACGAGCTATAGTTCTGGTTAGGGTATGACCAGCAATTTTCTCTGCAGTGCTTTTTTCTTTTCGTCTGCGGCTTGTTCCTTTGGTTGTCTTATTTTTCGCTTCTTCTCTTTCCGCTTGTTTCGTCGCTGTTTCTATTTTTTTATTGAGTATCTCATATGCGCTATTTCTGTCGATTTCCTCATCGTATTTATCTCTGAGATCAGATTTTGCTAGCACTGATTCTTTTTCTTTATCACTGATAACATCCATTCTAGAAGATGGCGCTGTTAACAGTGTATGCGCTAAAGGGGTAGGGATGCCCTTTTCGTTTAGCACAGAAATAATGGCCTCGCCTATACCCAGTTTTGTTAGCAGCTCATCTGTTTCATAGTACTTTGTTATAGGGTAGTTCTCAGCAGTCAGTTTAATTGCTTTTCGGTCTTTTGCTGTAAAAGCTCTCAATGCATGTTGAACTTTCATTCCTAATTGTGCTAAAACTTCATCGGGTACATCAGTTGGGTTTTGAGTTACAAAGAATATACCTACCCCTTTAGATCTTATCAGTTTTACTATAGTTTCTATTTGGTCTAGAAGTGCTTTGGATGCTTCATCAAAAATGAGGTGGGCTTCATCAATGAACATTACCAATTCTGGTCTTCCACTATCACCTTGTTCAGGAAATGAAGAATATATTTCAGCTAGTAAACACAACATAAATGTTGAGAATAGCCTAGGTTTACTTTGGATATCATCTAATCTTAAAATATTGATATAACCCAAGCCGTCTTTATTCACTCTGAGTAAATCATCAACGTCAAAAGAACGCTCACCGAAGAATTTATCAGCTCCTTGTTCTTCGATGGTGATTAAGCTTCTCATAATAGCTCCTACAGAGCTAGGACTTACTCGGCCATAACTTTCTTCAATTTCTTCTTTACCCTCTTTTGAAATATACTGAAGAACCTTTCTGAAGTCCTTTATATCTAAAAGCGGTAATTTCTTGTCGTCACAATATTTGAAAACTATGGATACTATTCCGGATTGAGTTTCATTCAATTCCAAAATCTTAGAGAGCAGAACAGGTCCGAATTCAGAAATAGTAGCACGCATTCTAGTGCCATCTTGCTCTGAGATGCTCAGCAGTTCGCAAGGGTAAGCTTGTCCTTTCCATTCGGAGCCAATATTGGCATGACGTTCATCAATTTTAGGGTGTCCGGTAGAGGCTTGGGTGAGTCCACTTAGGTCACCTTTTACGTCCATCATAAGTACGGGCACACCTTTTTCTGACAGGCGTTCGGCAATGTTTTGCAAGGTCTTAGTTTTACCTGTTCCAGTAGCCCCGGCAATTAGTCCGTGTCTATTAAAGGTTTTTAAGGGTGCCTTGATGAGGTGGTTTGGGATTGGCTCACCATCTAACATTGCACCTCCTAGAATTATACTATCGCCTTTAAATGTATAGCCTTCTATTATTGTTTGTTTAAACGCGTCTAATTTGCTCATTTCTTACAGTATCCTTTGGAGGCGAAGATAGTAGAAAAAGCTAAGAGATGTTTCTCATAGTAGGACCGCGCTTTCAAAATGTATAGGTCATAATTATATATAACACCAAATTGCAAAGCTAGTTTGTATCTTTGCAGTATATAATACATGCTTCCGCTAGTCATTGTGATTTCTATGCTGGTCTTATCCGGCTTCTTTTCAGGTCTTGAAATAGCTTTTCTCTCAGCCAATAAGCTGAGAATAGAATTGAAAAGCAATCAGGG
>CBDUMX010000063.1:0-11033 GCA_965368435.1 uncultured bacterium | reverse complement strand
ATACCAATTATTATTAAGCGGTAAACTGGATGAATACTATCAAATCCCACCCGAAGACAGTTGGTTACTAGCAGCTGCAGAAAAGAATCTACCTATAGTTGTGCCAGGTTGGGAAGACAGCACACTTGGCAATATTTTCGCATCTTATGTGCTTCGCGATGAACTGAAAGCAAGCACTATGAAAAGCGGAATTGAATATATGGCATTTCTAGCCAATTGGTATTCAGATAATACCGAAGATAACAAAATAGGCTTCTTCCAAATAGGAGGAGGAATCGCTGGAGATTTCCCAATATGCGTTGTCCCTATGCTAGAGCAAGACATGGAAATACAAACCGAGCTTTGGAGCTATTTCTGTCAGATATCCGATTCTACTACCAGCTATGGTTCTTACTCAGGAGCGGTACCAAATGAGAAAATAACATGGGGTAAATTAGCTATTGACACACCTAAATTCATAATTGAATCTGATGCTACCATAGTTGCACCTTTAGTTTTTGCAAAAATCTTAGGTTGGTAGTTACTCCTCGTCCAACAAGATATCCATCATTTGCTTTACTATAAGCAATTTTGCTTCATTTTCCTCTTTCTGATAAGAGCTGATGAGATTTCTTAAAATACGCTTTAAAATATCAATATTGCTGCAGACCTTAAAGTATGAATCTTTTGGTTCTAGTTTTAATTGGTCCAAGAACTGAATAATATTCTCCTTAGAAAATATCAATCCACTATTGAATGGATTGATGTAAAACAGAATATCGCTCCCTTCTTCATCACCAAGCATGGGTTCATCATTAAAACGCTTTAGCAGCTCCCATTCTAAATCTTGAAGATATCCAAGCACAAAATGCTGAGGTAAATTGACTCCATAAACTGGAATATTCAATCGCTGAGCTACTATAGAATATATTATAGCGAGCGAAACAGGATTGCCTTTCCTGCTGTCTAGAACCTCACTGATAAATGAATTTTTACTGTGATGATAATTGTCAGTGTCCCCTTTGAATTTGTGAACATCAAATATTACATAATTTAAAATCTTGATTTTCTCAAAAGAGGTGAGATCATATTTCAACTCCAACCACGCATCTAATTTAATCTTATCTAGCTGATTGTCTATGACTTGCTTGTCTACTAACGGATTTTGGAGTTTGTCAATTATTAGTACTCCTTCTAAGAGATCTTGCTCCTCGCTTTTCTTCCACTCCTTCAATTCATAACAGAGTACTCTAGAGTTAATTTCTTTAATCAGCTTCAGTATGCGCTCCAACCGTTTAGGGTTCGTTTCTGCAGGCCAAGCTTTCTCAAGAATTGGTATGACTTCGCTTCCGTAATCAATCAATCTCTTCTCTATTTCTTCCACCACTCTATCATCAGAATCATCTAGTAGATACAGCATTGATTGTATTTCTTTTTCGTCGATCACCTTTGTGAATCAAAGATAATCAGATTTTAAAAAGCACATAGACTCCGAGCCAATTTCATTCCGTCTAATGGAACAACTTATTTATCTATGTGCAAAGTACACAGTCTAAAATTCTATTAATTTCACGAAAAAATATTATGATAATATCAAATACTGATCAAATCCCAAACAGACAAATCACCGAAATCTTAGGTATTTCTCGAGGAAGTACCGTAAGGGCTAGAAACATTGGTAGAGACATCTTTGCTGGTTTGAAAAACATAGTTGGTGGTGAAATTCAAGAGTATACAAAACTACAAGCGCAAGCCAGAGAGCAGGCCCTTCAGCGAATGCAGGATGATGCCAAAAAGATGGGTGCAGATGCAGTGGTAAATGTTAGATTTACTACTTCAATGATTATGCAAGGTGCTTCGGAAATACTTGCCTATGGAACAGCAGTTAAGCTGTCTTAAGATTTTTTGCGCTTAGATTTTGGAGCTTTTTCTATTAGTTCTTTAACCTCTTCGAAAGTCAAAGCTGCAGGATCGGTGCCTTTTGGAATTTTTACATTCTGTTTTCCGGCTTTTATGTACGGACCATATCGGCCATTTAAAACCTGAATACTAGCATCTTCAGAGAATTCTTGAATAATACGATTAGCATCTTCTTTACGCTTTTCCTGTATTATTTCAATAGCTCTGTCTAAAGTAACATCCATTGGGCTCTCCTCTTTTGGCAAGGAGTAAAACTTCTTAGCATGGCGAACATAGGGACCAAATCTTCCAATATTAGCATCTACAAGTTCACCCTCAAATTCTCCAAGTTTTCTAGGTAATTTAAAAAGTTCGAGTGCTTCTTCTATAGTGACTGAATCTATTGTCTGCCCCTTAGTTAAAGACGCAAATCGCGGCTTATCCTCTTGATCAGCCTCTCCCATTTGTATCATTGGACCAAATCTTCCAATTCGGGCATAGATATTCAATCCAGTTTTGGGATCAACACCTAATAATCGTTCACCTGTTGCTTTATCTGCCGTTTCTAGTGTGTTTGCTACATTAGAATGGAATGGTTTATAAAAAGAATCTATCATATCAGACCAATTCTTTAAACCATCAGCTATCTCATCAAATTGCTTTTCTACAGATGCTGTAAAGCCGTAATCCATAATCTGATCGAAATGCTCCATCAAGAATTGAGTCACTACTTTTCCAATATCACTAGGGTGCAATTTATTTTTGTCTGCACCATAATTTTCAGTATGCTTACTTGAGCTCAATTTGTTGTCTTTGAGTACTAGCACCGATACTTCTCTAGTTTTACCTTCTATTGGATCTTTAACTACATATCCACGCTTTTGTATTGTCGAAATTGTTGGAGCATAAGTACTTGGTCTTCCAATCCCAAGTTCTTCTAATTGCTTAACCAAACTTGCCTCTGTAAATCGCGCTGGTGGTCTAGTGTATCTTTCTGTGGCTGTAATGCTTTCTGCATCTACCGCTTCCCCTTCAGACATCTGTGGTAATAATCCGCTGTCCTCTTCAGTCTCATCATCATCAGTTCCCTCTAAATAAACTTTAAGGAATCCATCAAACTTTATTACCTCACCTTTGGCCTTGAAAATACCATCGTTTTTATTGTTTTCAATATCGATTGTAGTTCGCTCCAAATCCGCAGAGCTCATTTGTGAAGCAATAGAGCGCTTCCAAATCAGCTGATAGAGTTTCTTTTGTCCATCATCAGCTCCCGCATTTCTAACATTAAAATCTGTTGGCCGGATAGCCTCATGCGCCTCTTGAGCACTGCTGCTTTTAGTGCTATACTTTCGAGTATGGCTGTATTTTGATCCGTAGTCCGTATCAATTACTTGCTTAGCGTTATCCAAGGCAAAATCACTGAGATTAACCGAGTCAGTTCTCATATAGGTGATATGACCGTTTTCATATAATCTTTGAGCAAGAGTCATTGTCTTGGAAACACTGTATCCTAATTTTCTAGAAGCTTCTTGTTGAAGCGTTGAAGTTGTAAATGGTGCTGCTGGATTTCTTTTAGCGGGATTTACACTAATACTACTTACTTTGAATTCAGCATCTTTACAAGAATTCAAAAAAGTTTCCGCTTCTTTAGCGGTTGTTGGTCTCTTCGTTAATTCTGCTTTTAACTTTTTAGAGCCTGAAGTGAATTCCGCATCAATTTTAAATGCTGATGAAGAAACAAATTCTTGGATTTGTTTTTCTCGCTCAACAATTAATCTGACTGCGACACTTTGTACACGACCAGCAGACAATGATGGTTTAATTTTTTTCCAGAGCACTGGCGAAAGCTCAAAGCCTACCAGCCTATCTAAAACTCTTCTCGCTTGCTGAGCATTGACCAAATCAATATTGATAGTTCTAGGATTATCTATAGCATTGAGTATTGCTTTTTTGGTAATCTCATTAAAAACTATCCTTTTGGTATTGTCGTCAGTTAGGTCAAGCACCTCCGATAAATGCCATGAAATTGCTTCTCCTTCTCGGTCCTCATCCGATGCTAACCAAACCATGTCAGCAGATTTTGCCAATTTCTTGAGTTCAGCTACAACTTTCTTCTTGTCAGACGACACTTCATACTTTGGCAAGTATCCTTTGTCGACATCAATGGCTGAATTATCCTTGGGCAAATCTCGTATATGACCAAAGCAAGATCTAACCGTGTAATCAGATCCTAAGTATTTTTCAATTGTTTTAGCTTTTGCGGGTGACTCAACAATTACGAGGTTTTTCGGCATCTTTATCTATTTATAATCAGTTTCTCTGTGCGTCGAATTCCGTCTTTAAGAATGGTAATTTGATATATCCCGTTACTCAAATGATCTACATCAATAGTTTGTTCAACAGCACTAATTTCAGATTGCAAAAGTAACCTTCCTGACAAATCTGTCATTTCCAATTGGCCGCCGATCCATTCTTGAGCACTGATTAATGTCACATTTCCTGCAGTAGGATTGGGGTAAACACTAAAATGGCTCATGGCTGAATTGCTTTCTATACCAAGACCAAATTGCGCAATATTGATATTGTCCAAGAATACTGAATTACCAGCTTTACTAATAACATCAAACCTGAAAATCAGGTTAGCGCCTCCAGAATATCCATTAATGTCTATATTGTAATGCGCCCAATGAGATTGACTAGTAGGTACAAATCCAGGATTATTTCCGCTCACGCTTGCCAAACCATTAGAAGCAGTTAATCCTTTTAAGGTCTTCCAAGTATCACCACAATCTTCCGAAACGAGTACAAGCATTACTTCTGTTGAATTTGCTTCGCTTCTGGAATAAGCATAGTCAAAATGTATATTAAGTGGCATTCCATTTGGTCTAACATCCAAAGGGGGAAGGCTTAGTGAAAATCTGACATTGCTATTTGTATTTTCATCTATATAACATTGAACGCTGGATCCGCTATTGGAACCTCTATCGTCATTTAATATCCATCCGTCATTGTTAGAAGTTTCAAGATTCCAGCTCAATAAAAAATCTTCATTCTCAAAATCTTCACCAAATGGCGCTTTTCTTTCCGCTACTGAAGGTAATACGGAAATAAAATTGGTTCTAGTTAAAGTATCGAAACCATCACCATTTCCAACAATTAAAGTTACGTCGTAATATCCAGTAGTAGAATAACTTACTTCAGGGTTGGGGTCGCCACTTGTAGATGGACTCCCACCTTCAAAAATCCACTCGCGTGATGAAATATCTCCGTTATAACTGAAATCTGTAAAACTCAATGTACCCGAGCCTTCACATATTACAGTCTCTAAATTTGACGTATAAAAGTCTGCTATAGGAGCACAAGATTTTGGATTATTAACTCCTGTGGCTGTCAATGTAGCTGAGGATATATTTTGACCGCGATAGCTGGAGTTATTTAGAAAGGCCTCTATCCTCGCTTTTTGACCATTGGAAAACATATTTGCACAGGCATCGTCTGCGTAGTCCATGAAGTTTTCTATTTGATCTAATTGGTTTGGATTATCATTAGAGCAGGTATTGTTGCCAATTGGACAACCATAAGAAGGTTCTTTTACTGGTGGTGTGTCATCAACTTGGTCTGTCCATGAATTGTTTGATGTACAACCTCCTTGAAAAGGGTGATACAAGCCCAACCAATGACCTATTTCATGGGTTAGGGTTCTTCCTTTTTGTCCACTCGCAGTTCCAATGCTTCCTACTCGGTCTTGACGAATAACTATGCCATCCGTAGCACTACTGGTTTGAAATGGAAAAACCGCATAACCTGCAACAAAATAAGGCGGATCCCAACCTCTCTCAATTCTATTTATCACCCAGATATTGAGATATTTTCTATAATCCCATCGAACTAAATTCTTTACTGCATCATCCCCGCCATCCGTTAGTTCAGAATAGGTTCTAGTAATTCCGTCTGTACAACTTCCGTCTGGTGCAATTTGCGCCAATCTGAATTCGATATCCATATCCGCAGCAATCCCTTTAAAAATAGCTCTAGTATTTGCTGTATCTGAGTTGGTTCTGCTAAAATCTTTGTTTAATAATTCTAATTGATTCAGAATTTGTTCCTTGGAAATATTTTCTTCTCCATAGGTATGAATAATGTGAAATACGACAGGAATAACTCTTGTGGCCTTTTTCATTTTACCTTCACCTCTGTACTCAATAACGCCTGGCATATCATGCTCTACGTAATGCTCATACAATGCAGCAGCAATTGAATCTTTCTGTAGTAGTTCATAAGTATATTCGTCAGTACCGCATTGTGCGTAAACCGATGTAGCTCCTAAAAGTAGTATGCTAAAAAGTGTGATTTTAAATCTTTTCATATCTCAATAATGCCTGCAAATGGAACTCCAAATGAGCGGCAAACATACTTTAAACAAGACATTTTTAAGTAATGTTTCGAATTGTGGAAGGTTTTTTACTCTTCTGAGGCTGCGATTATAGACGATACAGTTGCATCACCTGTAACATTAACAACTGTGCGACACATATCAAGTATTCTGTCGACTGGAAGGATTATAGCAATCCAAGCGGGATTGAGTCCAACACTCTCAAGAACAACTATCATCAAGACTAGTCCCGCACTAGGAACAGCCGCTGCTCCTATAGATGCAAGGGTAGCTGTAAGTACTATGACCAATTGCTGTGCAATATCCAACTCTATCATATGGAATTGAGCCATTGCCACCACGGCTACGCCTTGATATAAGCTTGTTCCATCCATGTTTACGGTGGCACCAATTGGCAAAACGAATGACGAAATGGATTTTGGAACACCCAAATTATTGTGCACGGTATCCATTGTAACTGGCAGAGTCGCCATTGATGAACTGGTTGAAAATGCAGTAAGCTGAGCCTTGCTGATTCCTTTCAGGAAGGACCTCATACTTTGCTTCTTCACAAATAAGTGAATTAATAAAGGATAAATAACGAAGGCAACAAGCACTAGCCCTAAAACAACAACCCATGAATAATTCAAAAGAAAAATAAGTTGTTCTTGAAGCTTACTTAAGTTATCTCCAGCAGCCTGAACTAATGAACCCGCCATTAAAGCAAATACAAAAAAAGGCATACTCCTAATCACGATATTAACCATCACGATAAAAGCCTCGTTCAGTCCATCTATGAGTTTGCTAACTGGCTCTGCCTTGGCAGCAGGCATCATAATAAGTACTAAGCCAAAAAATACTGCAAAGAATATGATTTGAAGCATTTCCATTTCAGCCAAAGCCAATATGATATTCTTGGGGACAACATCTACTAATGGTTGTAAGGGACCAGCATTTTTAGTCTCTTTTGCTTTCTGAATCTTATCGGCTACTTCTTCATTTATGCCCTCACGTGAAATTCGCTCCGAAACCGCAGCAACCAAAGCCTCATTTGCAGGATCACAACTAATGCATTTATCGTCAAGTCGCATTACTTCAGGGTTGTCATTCAACCACAACTCATATTCTATCCTTTTCTCTATTCTAGATTCTTCAGAAGGTGTATTGCCAGGTTTAATTAGGTTCACACATACTAATCCAATAAGAATAGCTGTCATAGTGGTTCCTACATAAATAAGTAAGGTTTTCACCCCTACTCTTCCTAATTGCTTAATATTCTGAAGTGACCCTATTCCCGATATGATGGAAAAAAGAACAAGAGGAACAGCTATTAGCTTTAATATATTAATGAAAATTGCACCAAAAGGGTCTATATATGACTTGGTAAATGACTGCCAACCAAAGTTTACTGCAGCTACTGCGTATAAAATGCCAAGAATTAGGGCAATAATTACCTGCCAATGCAATGCAATTCGTTTCATTCTTACAATGATATATAAAAAGCTGATTATACAGTAAATATGGCAACAGCCATAGCTTTACTTCTTTTTGCGGATGATATAGTTCTTACTTTTAACAGATTTCTGGGTGGTTTTATACATCTGAATTGACCCATTATATCCGTCGTCATTACTGTGCTGCAGTATCAAACTATCGTAAGCAAGAACCAAACTGTCCTGTAAGGCAATCTCTGCATTGTAATTTGCACCTGTAGCAAGGAAGTTGGAAGTTAAAAACGCTCTGTTCTCCGACATTATTTCTCTTGCGCGACTTATATTGTTAGCATCCACTGCCTCCATAGTTGCACTCAATAAATAGTTGGATTTAAACAGAGTGTGCTGTATTTGAGCAATAGTATCTATGGCTTGTAAATAAACGTCCCAACTGCTAGCCTTTTGCAGTTTAGATTTTAAGTTTAATGTCTTTCTCACTCCCAACTCCAGCGCATCATCAAAGCTCAAAGTAGCCGACAACTCATATTCTGCAAGCTCCTGTGTTCTTTCAAACTCTATAACCAAAGACTTTGTCTCTTCAGAAACGATATCATGCATTTTCAATTCAATTACTCTTGGATTGTTTCCTCTGTCATAGCCGTAGACCTTTGTAACCCGGAGGCCTTCAGGAATATTAATCTTTAATTCTACATTTTGGGCTACAACTGCCAGCAAACCGCTCAGTTCTTCAGAGAAAATAGCAGGTATTTGATCTGGGCTCTCAATAAAATAATAATTTGCTCTTCCGCTTTCCGCCAAGCCCATCATTAAATCCTCATTGAAATCTATCCCAACCCCAAAAGTTGAAAGAGTAATTCCTTCCTCTTGGCTCATCTTGGTAGCAATCTGATTCAAGCTTGTTGCATCTGTGATGCCTTTATTTGCCAAACCGTCGGACAACAACAATACCCTATTTACGTGTTCCGCTTTAAAATTGTTTTTTATCTGATCAAAACCTTTTAACATTCCACCACTTAAATTGGTAGCACCGCGAGAAAAAACTTGCTTCAACTGCTTTTTGGCCCAAGCCTTATTGTCAATGTGTTGGGGCTTCATTATAACATCCACTAAGTCATCATATATAACTATGGAGAGATAATCTTCTGGACTAATATTATCTATTATAAATTCTACTGCTTTTATCACATATTCCATCTTCTCACCTTCCATAGAGCCACTGCGATCTATGACCAGAGCTAGGTTTAACGGGATACGAGTTTCATTTTCTGGGGCATATTCATCAGCTCTAATTTCTAAATAATAAGATATGTCACGAGTAGAGTCGGGAAAGAAATATGGATTATTAAATCCACCCGACAAATGAATCAGACTGTCTTTTTCAACGACTAAATGTGTTTGTTGAATTCCATCGCTGGATTGTTTCTCAGCTCTACTGAAATTTAGAAAAGTAAAAATTGTTAAAAGTGAAAAAACTATTAATAAGGTTTTAGGCTTCATGAATTCGGTTTTCATATTAACCGAATTTTATATGTTTTTAGTGTGCCAAGCCCCTTGCCAACAGAATTGAATCCAATAAAACCAAAGCAGTTAAGGTCTCAACTATTGGCACAGCTCTTGGCACCACGCATGGGTCGTGACGTCCTTTTGCTTCCAATTCTACTTCAGAAGAATCGGTATTTATAGTATGTTGTTTTACACCAATAGTGGCAGTTGGTTTAAAAGCAACAGCGAAATCCAAATCCATACCATTGCTGATTCCACCCTGTATGCCTCCTGAAAAATTAGTTTTGGTAGAGATTGTATTTTCTTCTGCCACAAATTGATCGTTCACTTCAGAGCCCAGTGCTTTTGACATTTCAAAACCTCCGCCAACTTCAAATCCTTTTACGGCATTAATACTGAGCATCGCATGGCCTAACTTGGCTGACAATTTGCCAAAAACTGGTTCTCCCAAGCCGGCTTTCACAGTACTAACTGAACAACGTATTACTCCACCTAAACTGTCTTTTTTTTCTTTAGCAAGTTCTATTGCTTTAATCATACTTTCAGAAGCCTGAGCATTGGGACACCTAACCAAAGAGGCTTCAATTTTGTCAAAGTCTAAATTACTTGGAATATCCGCACAACTAATTTTTCCTATAGCGTGTACCCAAGCTGTAATTTGCATACCATGAACTTCTTTCAAATACTGTTGTGCTAAAGCACCAGCTGCAACCCAGGCCGCGGTAACTCGAGCTGAACTCCTTCCACCACCGCGATAATCTCTGATTCCATATTTTGCCTGATAACTATAATCAGCATGAGAAGGGCGATAAAGATCTTTCAACTTTGCGTAATCTTCAGGTCTACTGTCTTTATTTTTAAGCCAAAAGTGAATTGGCGCACCAGTGGATTTCCCTTCAAAAACCCCAGAGTTTATCTGAACTTCGTCTTCTTCTTTCCTCGAACTGCTGAGTTTGCTCTGTCCGGGTTTTCTTCGGTCGAGTTGTAATTGAATAAAATCTCTATCAAGTTTAAAATTGGAAGGGAATCCGTCCAATACAGCCCCTACTGAATCTCCATGTGATTCACCATAAGATGTAAGTCGCAGTATTGTTCCTAAAGTGTTCATCCGTATTGCAAAGTTAATGGAATACTAATCAAGCTCTTCAATAGTAAATCCCAGTGATTCCATTTGGTTCCAAAATCCTGGGAAAGATTTATTTACTTCCGCTTCGTCTTCAATTAGAATGGCCTCTACCAGAGCTAATGGCGCAACTGACATCAACATTCTGTGGTCATCAAAACTTGGAAAGCTAGTCTGCTGTTTTAGTTTAAATGCTGTTCCATCCAATGCCCACTCATTATGCTCTAACTTCCAACTAGCATTCACCAAGCTCAATTGATGAGCAATGGCCATATCTCTATCCGATTCTTTAAACTTTAAACTTTCAAGTCCTATGAATTGCGCTTTTTGCTTCAAAGCTGCAAGCATGAGAGCAAATGTTGGGGCTAAATCAGGGAAATCTTTTAAGTTGTATTCAAGTTTCAGGCCTGTTAAACTGCTTTTTTTTGATAAAAGCACTCCATTATCCTGCTCAATAAGCTCTATACCTTTAATGCTCAATGCATCTAATAGTGTCACCTCAGCTTGTACGCTTTTCAAACTTAAAGCAGGGAAAAACATTTCACTTTCTTCTGACAAGGCTGCCATCGACAAGAAATAATAGAAGGAAGTCCAGTCACTTTCTACATCTATACTGCTTATCTTATTTCTCAAGCCTGAGCATTTCAATACATTATTATCTAAGTGCACATCTATGCCCAGAATCCGCATAAGATCTACAGTG
>CBDUMX010000062.1:0-11049 GCA_965368435.1 uncultured bacterium | reverse complement strand
AGCGCGCAAAGAACACCTGTTATGTCTATTAACCCCAAAAAGACTACAAAATTTGAAGGTTCTGTGGGCTTCTATTAGAAAAAATAATCTTTAATAAAATCCACTTTGGCACGCCAGAGTGGATTTTTTTTGCTCGAAGCGCTAGTGCCTTTTTTTAAAAAACAATGAATGCCTTTGTTCCAAATTCAATTTTTCAATCTACTGATACTCTGATAGTTAGATTAATGTATTCCCTTGAATAGGCACAGGTCTTAACTTGGGACTTGAGTCTTTTTTATAGAAAAGCATCTTTTGGCAAGAAAGCGTGACATTTTATTCTTGCGAATTGATTATTTAACGTATATTTGTGTCAACTACTACTTAGTAAAACTACTACTACATCTAGAACTTTTATGATTTTAATTCTCCGCAGGGAGAGGTGTATATAGTCGTTTTACTACTAAAACTACTATTAAAATGAAAAATTTTTTATCATGTCTCATGCTTGTGGCACTTTGGATCTTAGGATCTTCATCTGCCTCAGCCCAGAGTTATGGAGAGCAAAAGACTCTTCAGCTCAATGCTACAGTCAACCCTTCTTCAACCACCATCACTATCAGCTGGGATGCATATGCCAGTGTCGACTCCATTGATATTTTCAGGATGAGTTCCGGCACATGGCCATCTACTCCCCTAGCTAGCCTGTCGGGATCAGCCACTTCCTATGTGGATGCTACGGTAAGTGCGAATCAACGCTATGAATACAAAGTTGTTGGCTATCGCTCTTCTGGCTATGATGCCTATGGTTACATCATCTCTGGTATAACAGTAGATGAAATTACAGACCGAGGTCTAATAGCAATCATTATCGATTCTAGCCTACTTGGCGACTTGACTAATGAAATTGATCAGTACTCTAAAGATCTCATAGGCGACGGCTACCAAGTGTTAATTGAACCATTCGACACTAGCTTAGCTGCAGATGTTTTAAAAGATACTATAAACAGTATCTACACTAATTATTCAAATTTGACATCTGTATTCCTTATAGGAGCTCTGCCCTATTACTATACTGGCGCAATGAGTCCTGACGGTCATTCTGATCACCACGGCGCTTGGCCTTCGGATCTTGTATTAGCAGATGTAGATGGATCATATTCTGATATCAATGTTAATTATACAAATACAACCTACTCAAGACTTTCAAATTCAACTTCGGATGAGAAACTAGATCAATCGTATTTGTCGACAAATGCAGAAATTCAAATTGGTAGACTAGATTTAAGTAGATTAACCGCATTCTCACAATCTGAAGTAGTACTTTATAAGAATTACTTTAACAAACTGCACGCCTTTAAAACTGGTGAATTTACCCCCAGAGCAATTGGGATTATCGATGATAATTTCACGGCTTATACGGAAGGTTTCTCCCAAAACGGGTATAGAAACTTTAGCCCATTAGTTGGTAATGACTCTGTTTATAATGCAGATATACTAACAACACTTAGTGGAGATGGTGCTCTTTGGTCATTTGCTACCGGAGCGGGAAGCTTTACTTCTATTAGTGGTTTCGCAACAACCAATCAACTGTCGAATAACAGCTATAACGGTGCGTTTTCTCTTGTTATGGGTAGCTACAATGCGGACCCTGATCAAGAAAACAACCTAATGAGGGCAATGTTGGCTAATGGTAATTTCCTAACCACAGGTTGGGCAGGTAGACCTAATTGGTTTGTTCATCATATGGGAATGGGACTTCCAATAGGATATTCAACACTAGTTACCCAAAACAACACCAACTCACTATACTCACCCTCAGGTTACTATGCCCGAATGATGCACATCATGCTTCTCGGAGATCCTAGCTTAAAGCTGCACTATACTGAGAACATTAGCAACCTATATACGATTAGAAGTCAATATAAGGATACAGCCTTTTTAACTTGGACTAACCCTAGCTCAACGCATTTAGGAATAAATATTTACAGGAGTAAGGATGAATACAGCGGCTATGTTAAGTTAAACTCTTCTCCAATCACAGCTGCATACTACAATGATGTAGTAAGCCCTGACACCTCTTACTTCTATAGAATTGAAACTGTAGAACTTGTAGTTAATAATTCAGGTTCATACTACGAAAGTTCAATTGGAGAATACATTGAATCTGATAAGAATGCTGCTCCACTTCCAGTAACCCTTCTAAGTTTTGATGCGTATAAAAATTTAGAAAAAGTTGAATTAGAATGGACAGTGGCCGATGAAATAAATTTCAGCCATTACGAAGTTGAAAAATACAATGAAACTGATAATCAATGGTACAAAATTGCAAGTATCAATGCTAAAGGCCTTTCTAATGAAATCAGTCATTATTCGCACACCGACAATAAGGCGATTATTGGAAAGAACATTTACCGTCTAAAAATGGTAGATTTCGACAATAGCTTTGAATACAGTCCATTGCGAGTTGTCCTCTTTGAAGACGGCATTAAGTATGGAGATTTTCAAGTTACTCCTACCCTAGCCAAAGATCATCTAAATATTGATTGCCAATTGCTGGGTTACGACCACAATCGTGAGTTTACCATTACCAACCTCAGTGGATTGGAAGTACATTCAGGAATAATAAGCAAGACAAATAAAAGAATAGATATAAGTGCGCTACCACAGGGAGTGTATTTTATATCTGCAAATGACAATAAAGGTTTGACTAAGAAAATTATAAAAACCAACTAAAACCTTCATTTTAATACCCATGACTGTCTGTAGTAAACAGTTATGAGACTGAGGCGCGCTGTAGACCAAGTCTGCAGTGCGCTATTTTGAGAAGATGCTAACTATACTATTACTAATAACAATACGCAATACTTTTTGGCCGAGAAAAGCCAAATAAGACTAACTCCAGATGTTAACCTTGCGAGGTTTTGCTTTTTCTACAATTAGCTCCTTGCCTTGCACCTCTTTGCCATTCATTGCATCAATAGCTTTCTGGCCGTCTTCCTCTTTTTCAAATTCTACAAAGCCCATTCCCTTAGGTTCACGCGTAACTCTGTCGTAAATTACCTTAGCGTATTTAATTTCTCCAAACTGCTCAAACAGCATCTCCAAATAATGAGTATTGTAACTCGTTGGGATATTTTTTACTACTAGATTCATTCTAAAATTCAAAGGTAATATATCTTCAATTATTCTTAAGTTGGGTTTCCAACATGATGTTTATAAGTTGTGACAGAGTAAATAAGGCTATACCCTTTGTGTTTACTACATTTGAGCGTTAAATTATTGCTTAAGGATTCTCTCATTTTATGGCAACAAACCAATATACAGAAGATAGCATACGGTCGCTAGATTGGAAAGAACACATCAGGCTTAGACCTGGAATGTATATAGGCAAGCTAGGCAATGGCTCTTCTGCTGAAGATGGCATTTATATACTAATCAAAGAAGTCATTGATAACTCTATTGATGAATTTATGATGGGTAATGGTCGCAAGATTGAAGTAAAAGTTGCCGATAATGTAGTGAGCATCAGGGATTACGGAAGAGGGATACCTCTCGGTAAAGTAATAGACTGTGTAAGTAAAATTAATACAGGTGCTAAATATGATTCCGCCGTATTTCAAAAATCAGTAGGTCTTAATGGAGTTGGAACCAAAGCGGTTAACGCTCTTTCCTCTCAATTCATGGTTCAATCATTTCGCGAAGGCAAAAGCAAATTAGCGCGCTTTGAAAGAGGTGTACTTGTTGAAGAAAAAGATCTTAAAACCGATGAAGAAAATGGGACTTTTGTGGAATATACTGCAGATCCAGAAATATTTAAAAACCATAAATACATCAATGAATACATCGATAATCAGATGTGGAATTATGTATATCTCAATGCGGGTTTATCTCTGTATTTCAATGGGCAAAAATATTACTCCAAAAATGGTCTACTTGATTTACTAGAGCGCCAGACTAATGAAGAGGAAATAAAATATCCAATCATTCACGTAAAAGACAGTGAAATTGAGATTGCAATCACACATGATAACCACTATGGTGAAGAGTACTTTTCTTTTGTCAATGGTCAAAACACCACCCAAGGTGGAACTCACGTCGCAGCCTTTAAAGAAGCCCTAGTTAGAACTATACGTGATTTCTACGGTAAGAATTTTGAATCAACGGATATTCGAGCATCCTTAGTAGCTGCACTAAGTGTAAGAATACAAGAGCCTGTTTTTGAATCTCAAACTAAAACTAAATTAGGGTCTACAGAAATTGCTCCCGATGGTCCCTCTCTTAAGGCAGAGATTAATAGAGTGGTCAAGACTCAACTCGACAACTACCTACACAAGCACCCAGATACGGCAGAAGCACTACTCAAGAAAATACAACTCAGTGAACGAGAGCGTAAAGACATGGCTGGTGTCCGTAAGATTGCTAGAGAGCGAGCTAAAAAGGCCAGCGTGCACAATAAAAAATTAAGAGACTGTAGAGTTCACTACGGAGATGAGAAGAAAGAAAATCACCTCGACACTACCCTATTTATAACCGAGGGTGACTCTGCAAGTGGTAGCATAACAAAAGCTCGAGATGTGCAAACGCAAGCCGTTTTTAGTCTTAGAGGAAAGCCATTGAATTGCTTCGGCCTCAAAAAGAAAGTAGTTTATGAAAATGAAGAATTCAACCTACTACAACATGCTTTAAATATAGAAGAATCTATTGACGATTTGCGATACAATAAAATAGTAATTGCAACAGATGCGGATGTCGATGGTATGCATATCAGATTACTTATCCTAACGTTCTTTTTGCAATTTTTCCCAGATTTAGTTCGACAAGGACATTTGTATATCTTAGAGACTCCTTTGTTCCGAGTGAGAAATAAAAAAGAGACACATTATTGCTATTCCGAACAAGAGAAAGCAGATGCAATTCAAAAACTCGGAGCTAAGGCTGAAATTACTAGATTCAAAGGCTTAGGAGAAATTTCACCAAATGAATTTAGCGGTTTTATAGGAGAAGATATACGCTTGGAACCTGTTATTCTCAAAGAAGATATTTCAATATCAAAACTGTTGAACTACTATATGGGTAAAAACACACCTGATCGACAAGAATTTATTATCAATAATTTGAGAGCTGAAATTGATGCTACAGATGAAGCAGACGAACTTCCTGTGGCAGACGATGAACTCGATGATAAAGCAGACAATAAGACTAAAGTAGAGCAAGCTGCATAAGGCTATGGAGGAGAACGAAGAACTGGAAGAGCAACAGCCAAAAGAAATTAAAGTCGACCTAAATGGTCAGCGAGCAATATCTGGAATGTATGAGGATTGGTTTCTAGACTATGCCTCATATGTAATTCTAGAACGCGCCGTGCCTCATATCAATGATGGACTGAAACCTGTGCAAAGAAGGATTTTGCACTCTATGAAAGATATGGACGATGGCCGCTACAATAAAGTGGCAAACATCATCGGTCATACCATGCAATATCACCCGCATGGCGACGCAGCTATTGGGGATGCTATTACCAATCTCGGTCAAAAAGACCTGCTTATCGACTGTCAAGGAAACTGGGGAGACAATAGAACTGGTGATAGTGCTGCAGCACCTAGATATATTGAAGCAAGACTTAATAAGTTTGCCCTAGAAGTAGTTTTCAATAAACAAACTACTCAATGGCAAAAGTCTTACGACGGGAGAAAAAACGAACCAATTACACTTCCGGTAAAATTTCCACTCTTGCTAGCACAAGGTGTTGAAGGTATCGCTGTAGGTCTTTCTACACGCATCCTGCCACACAACTTCATTGAATTAATTCAAGGCAGTATAAAGATACTTCAAGGCAAAACCCCTACCCTGTATCCCGACTTTGATACTGGCGGACAAGTGGATGTAAGCGACTATCAAGACGGGCACCGAGGTGGAAAGGTAAAAGTTAGAGCAACCATCATTGAAAAAGACAAAAACACTTTGGCAATAACTGATGTGCCTTATGGTGTTACCACGAGCTCACTTATAGATTCTATTATCAAAGCAAATGATAAAGGAAAAATAAAAATTAAACGCGTCATTGATAATACGGCCAAAGATGTAGAAGTAGAAATTCAATTGCCGTCTAATATCTCAACAGATAAGACTATTGATGCCCTCTATGCCTTCACCAATTGTGAAACATCCATTTCTCCAAATGCCTGTGTGATAGTAGATGATAAACCCGCATTTTTATCGGTTGGTGAAATTTTAAAAATCAATACAGAAAACACGCTTGAACTTCTTAAACAAGAACTGGAAATAAGACGCTCTGAACTCGAAGAAAAATGGCATTTCAGTTCACTGGAGAAAATATTTATAGAAGAACGCATTTACCGCGATATTGAGGAATGTGAGACCTGGGAAGCTATAATAGAAACTATAGACAAAGGTTTAGATCCTTTCAAAAAACTTCTCAAACGAGCCATTACTGAAGAAGACATTACTAAGCTCACAGAGATTAGGATTAAACGTATATCAAAATTTGATAGCTTTAAAGCAGATGAGCTCTTAAAGGGTATTGAAGACGAGCTTGAAGAGGTGAATCACAACCTCAACAATCTGGTTGAATACGCCATCAAATACTATTCTGATTTACTTGAAAAGTACGGCAAAGGCAAAGAACGCAGAACTGAAATAAAAGACTTCGAACAAATCAATACCCAGGTTGTAGCAGTAGCCAATGAAAAGCTGTATGCTAACCTCAAGGAAGGTTTTGTGGGCACTGGTCTTAAAAAAGACGAATACATATGCGATTGCTCTGATATTGATGATATTATAGTTTTCCGCAAAGACGGTACGTACTCCGTGAGTAAAGTCAGTCAAAAATCTTTCTTTGGCAAAGACATCATTCATGTTGCCGTCTTCAGAAAAAATGATGACCGAATGGTGTATAATGCTATTTACACTAAAGGCAAAAACAAAAAAACCTATGCCAAGCGTTTTAGTGTAACCTCTATTAGCAGAGATAAAGAATATCACGTCACTACCGGTAATGAAGGAGATAAATTGCTATACTTTACCGCTAACCCTAATGGAGAAGCCGAAGTGGTCAATGTCTATTTGCACTCTGCAGCTAAAGCACGAAATAAATTACTGGAATACAACTTTGCTGATTTAGCCATAAAAGGTCGCTCGTCTCAAGGTAATATGGTTACTAAACACCCTGTGAGAAAGGTGGATCTAAAGGAAAAAGGTGTTTCTACTATCGGCGGTCGAGATATTTACTATGAATCAAGTATTGGAAGATTGAATATCCATGAGCGTGGAGAGTATCTGGGCAGTTTTCAAACAGATGATCTTATACTGGTGATTTATGAAAGCGGTGAATACGAACTCACTAGCCATGAGCTTACTAATCACTATCAATCCAAAGAAATAGTCCTCATTGAGAAGTTTAATCCAAATGCAGTACTTACGGCTTTTCACTATGATGGTAACTCCAAAAACTATTGCGTTAAACGATTCAATATAGAAACCTCAACTATTGGCAAAAGATTCTCATTTATTTCCGATGGTAGAGGCAGCAAGCTAGTTCTAATTACTTCTCAGAAAACACCGGTAATTGAATTAACTACAAAACTTAAGGGTAAAGAGAAAAAAACAGAAGAAGTTAATCTCAAAGACTTCATTGATGTAAAAGGCTGGAGAAGCATTGGAAACAAGTTGTGCAGTAAAGAGTTTGTTAAAGCAAAACTACTGCCGCCTGCTGAAGAGGATGAAGCTGAAGAAGAGCTTGAAGATCCAAGCCCTAATTCACGCAATGACTCAAAGGCGAAGGCTGAAGAGACTGCTGACATTGAGCAAGAGTCGCAAACTGAAACTAAAAAAACCGAGTTAAAGTCTGATAAAGAGTCTAACCAAAAGAAAGAAGAGGTTAAGGGCATTAAAAAGGAAGAAACACCAAAGCCAAAAGGTAATGATGAGAAAAAATCAACCTTTACCTCAGGTGATCAAATAAGCTTGCTATGAGTGATCTAAAATCAGAAATTAAAAAATTGCGCTTTCTGCACATTAGTGTCGTAGCCAGCTTGGCTGCTTTCACTGCAATTGCTTACCTTTTTGTATCGCGACAAGTCAAAGTATCAGAAGCAAGTTTAAGTGTTGAGCTCGAACTAGTATTTATGTTAATCATTGCTACTTTAAGCATTATTGGCTATTTGTTGTTCAAACGCAAATTTCAAATTAGCGAAGAACAAAATACTTTAATAGACCAATTTAAACATATTAGAGTTGGCATGATTATTCAATATGCTTTTGTTGAAGGAGCTACTATACTCAGTTTGATAGTATACCTAATTTTTGGAGTACAAAACTTTTTCTTATTCGCATTATTGCTTTTAGTTTACCTCATTTACTTGAGGCCAAACGATATAAAACTACAGCGCTTTCTGCATTTAGAAGCTGAGGATGAATCAAACTCTGAAAATGATTGATCAATCTAAACTGACTGCCTTTAGACGTCAAGCGAAAAGCTATAGAATTCGACTTTTCCTTCTTTTTAAACTCCCGCTTGCATTTATAGCAGGTGTGAAAATAAAAGAGCTAACAGAGCAGGGTGCAACTACTCAAATGAAGTTTGCATGGATTAACCAAAACCCTTTTAGATCTATGTACTTTGCTGCTATGCAAATGGGTGCAGAATTGAGTACTGGACTCCTACTCTACCAATACCTTCAATCTGGTTTAGACTTTTCTATGCTTCTCACCAATGTAGAAGCGAATTACAGCAAAAAAGCCGTGGGAACTATCAGCTTTAAATGCACCGACGGTGCCTTGGTAGAAGATAAAATTCTGAAACTAAATGATACTGAAAGCCTAGAATTAAGATTAAAGGTTATTGCAGTGAATTCCCAAAGCGAACACGTAGCAGATTTTGTTTTTACCTGGTCAATAAAAAACAGACCCAAACTTTAAAGTTCAGGTCTGTGTAGCTAAAGATTGGTTAGTTAGTATCCTCATAGAATTTGTATGAGAATCTGTAATCTAAGCTAATATAGTAATTCTGAGGAGCTTTTCCCATTTCCACCAAACTAATACTTACTCCTTCTTAGTCTCAGCACTTAATTTATCTTTAAATGACTGCCAGTCGATTTGGTATTCTACTTCATTAAATTTTTTGTCCAATCTGTACGCCAACGCTCGTTTAATGCGCCTTTCAGAATCTGGATGAGTATTGATTAATTCAAATAATTCTGCACCATCCGGCTCGTCTTTGCTCATTTTCAGCATTATTGAAGCGAAATGTCTAGGATCTAAATTAGCATCTTTCATCAGTTCAAAACCAAAGTTGTCGGCTTTCTCTTCTTGCACCCTATCAAACTTTGTAGACCCTAAGGTTTTTGTTACTTCCCCTAATACAAATGCATCATTAGACAAAAGCACACTTAGGCCAATCTGTTTTGCTAATTTATTCAAAACATGGCGTTCTTGTGCATGTCCAAGCTCATGAGCCAAAACCGAAGCTATTTCCTCTGGACTCTCACTCAATTGAATAAGACCACTGAAAACAAATATTTTTCCTCCTGGTATGGTAAAGGCATTGACCTCTTCTGAATTAATAACATAGAATTCATAGTCAAATAGGGGCTTTTCCATTGCGTCCAATAGACGCGCTGTGACAATCTCCATCACAGAATCTATATAGGAAGACTCAATCAGTTTAAACTCTGGATTCTGCTCTATTTGGTATTTGAATATAGATTCACCTAATTCCTCTTCCGTGCTAATTGGAATACTAAAATAATCCTTATCAGGAATGATAGGTATATAGGTGAACAGCAGCCAAATAGCTCCAAAACCCGCAGCGAGTAAAAACAGATCGCGTACTATTCTCATAATCTCGGAGGTTTGTTTACAATTGGTTCTTGATCAGTATCCTTCATTTTGTGGCTAATGTGATAAGCCCATGGACCAAATAAAATAAAATAATAGAATTGCCCTCGCCTTGCCTTCACTGCGGCAAAAATGCTAAACGCTAGATATATCAAATTTGCGACTATTACCATAACTAAATAGCCTTTGTACAAATCTGAAAACTCATGTTGCATAATAAAGTTTCTCACTGTCCAACCCACTAATATTGCGTTTAATATAGTAGTAGGTAATTGAGAAACAAGAGATTGCGTGATGTGAAAATCTACAAATCTGCTTTTGCCTCTATTGGTATAATAATAGATAAGTGCTGCTATCAAATTAATGATTGGCAAAGGTAATCCTACTGCAAATGATGCAAACATCATTAAGTAAGAACCCATGGCATCCTCGCGTTCTCTTATGCTAATTTCATCTGCTTGTTGAACAGGATAATATGTATTTGCCATATTTAAGCTTCTTCGCTTAGATCTGTATCTGTAGATGTACTTTCATCCTCATCAGTCCACTCACCCGGAAGTTCTTTTCCAGTGAAAGGAGGATAATCATCGGTCATATATCCTAAATACAGATTTATTCGCATGGACCATCTCATAGTTCCCACGGTAAATTCGTGCCAAGATTCTGGAAATTTACCAGTAAAAAGCACTACCCAAAATGCTAAAAAAGTCAATATAGCATTCCATATTGTTCTGAATATCAGTAAGAAACCATGTGGAATCATTACATAAATAACTCCAAATAACAACTTAACAATTTGTCTCCCTCTACTTAGACTCTCTGGATACTTTACATCAAAATCAGTGTATTCATCTTCTCCATCGAGGCCAAAAGCTGGATAGCCATCAGCAATATTGTAGTATCTGGCATTCAATCTCACTTGCCATCTCATCAACTTAACTTGATATTCGAAAAAACTCTCGGGATATCTCCCTGTGAATAGGATAATCCAAAAACTGATAAAATTCAAAATTGCACCCCAAAGCCCAAAAAAGAATAGTAAAAACAGATGTGGAATAAAAATGTAAATGAATCCAAATAAGGATCTCAGCAATAATTCACCCCTAGAATAGGAGTCTTGGTATTTAACTCTTAGCTTCATTATTTAATTGATTAGTTCTATCAAATATTGTTAATATCTGTTATTTAAGCAACTATTGCAGGAAATTACATGCA
>CBDUMX010000061.1:0-11122 GCA_965368435.1 uncultured bacterium | reverse complement strand
TTAATCTGCTCTATTCTTGAACTATTTGCCAACTTCTTTGCTTATAAATGATACTTTTGCACCTCAATTTTAAGACAAAATTTTTGAATGAAGATTTTAGTTTGTATTAGCGTGGTTCCAGATACCACTACAAAGATTACTTTTAAAGAAAATAATTCGAAGTTTAACACCGATGGTGTTCAGTTTATCATAAACCCGTATGATGAATTAGCATTAACTAGAGCATTAGAACTAACTGAGGCACAAGGCGGAACAGTTACAGCAATACATGTTGGTGATGCCAGCAGCGAGCCAGTAATACGCAAGGCATTGGCTATTGGAGCTCATGATGCTATTCGTATAGATGCAAATCCAGAAGATGGGATGTTTGTCGCTGCTCAAATTGCTGAGCAGGCTAAGAAAGGCGGATATGATATGGTACTCACTGGTCGCGAATCTATTGATTACAACGGTGGACAAGTTGCACCCTTAACAGCAGAATTGCTTTCATGGCCGTTATTAAATGTTGTAGCCAAGCTTGAAGTGGAAGGTTCAACAGTAAATGCAACACGAGATATAGATGGTGGCAGAGAAGATCTTACTGCTACTCTCCCGTGCGTTGCCAGTGCTCAAAAGGACTTGTGCGAACCGAGAATACCAAACATGAGAGGCATTATGCAGGCAAGAAGCAAACCTCTAGCGGTTGAAGCAGCGGTTGATAAATTTAACTATACTAATTACCTTAGTTATGAATTACCTCCAGCTAAATCAGGCGTAACCATGATAGATGCAGACAATGCAGAAGAATTAATTGATTTATTACACAACGAAAAGAAACTATTTTAATATGTCAGTAGCAGTATTTGCAGAAAGCGATAACGGAGTATATAAAAAATCCAGTTTTGAAGCAATTAGTTATGGTAAAGACCTTGCTAATGCATTGGGAACTAATTGCATTGCTATTTCTATTAACGGCACGAACGCAGAGGAATTAGGGCAATATGGTGCCGATGAAGTATTAAACCTAGAAGGAGATATTTATAAAGACTTTAATCCGCAGGTTTATGCAAAGGCTTTTGCCGAAGCATCAGCAAGTAAATCAGTTTCAACAATTGTGTTCTCACAAAGTTACAGCGGCAAGTCAATCGCTCCCCTGGTAGCTATAAAATTAGATGCGGCATTGGTAACTGGAGTTATAGCTATGGCTGATACTTCAAACGGCTTTACTGTGAAGAAAAGTTGTTATTCAAACAAGGCATTTGCCAATGTTAACATAAATCACGATAAGCGTGTATTAACGCTTATACCTAACTCTTATAAAATTAATCAAGCCGCAAGTCAGGCCAAGGTAGATAACTTTGATGCCGCAGTAAGTGCAGCAGATAAGAATACAACTACTGTTGCTATTAATAAGGTAAGTGGAAAAATTCCATTGACTGAAGCTGAATTAGTTGTTTCTGGCGGACGAGGACTAAAAGGTCCAGAAAACTGGGGAATGATAGAAGAATTGGCGGAAACCATAGGTGCGGCAACTGCTTGCTCTAAACCCGTTTCAGATATGGATTGGAGACCTCATAGCGAGCATGTTGGGCAAACCGGAATTAGTATAAAACCAAATTTGTATATTGCTATTGGTATTTCAGGTGCAATACAACATCTGGCAGGTGTGGGTTCTAGTAAAGTGATTTGCGTTATCAATACCGATCCAGAAGCACCATTCTTCAAAGCAGCAGACTACGGAATAGTTGGCGACGCCTTTGAAGTTGTACCCAAATTGATTAAACGAGCAAAAGAGATAGTAGCTTAATGCTTCTTTAAAGCATGAGTATTAAAGTTCAATTAAATATTATAGGATTAACGACTGGTCATTCTCAAAAGAATAGCTATACACTTATCCTAGGTGAAATTGACGGAGATCTCAAGCTCCCTGTGGTAATTGGCAGTTATGAAGCACAGTCTATAGCTTTGGTCATTGAAAACATCAAGCCACACAGACCTTTGACCCATGATTTAATGCACGATGCTTTCGTAAAATTTAAGATTGAATTGACGGAAGTCATTATTTATAAGCTTGTTGAAGGCGTATTCTATGCAAAGTTAATGTGCACTCAAAACGGAGAAGAGGTTGAAATTGATTCAAGAACCTCTGATGCTATTGCCCTTGCTCTTAGAGTTAAATGTCCAATATATACTTATAAAGGAATAATGGAGGATGCTGGTATAGTGCTTGAATCTGCTGATGTGGACGAGCCTGATCGCCAAAATGAGCCCAAGCCTAAGTCTGAGTCTTCTAGCTACAGCAAAATGAGCATAGAAGAATTACAAAAAGAATTAGACAGAGCAATACAGATAGAAGATTATGATCTAGCCGCTTTAATACGGGATGAGATCAATTCTAGAGAATAAACTATTGCTTTATTATCTTTCGTCTAATTATCTGATTTTCAGCTCGCAATTCCAATATATAAACACCCGCAGCTAGCTCATTGAGGTCAATTGAGTAGCTTTTCTTAGCGTTAGCTTCTGCTACAACTTGAGATTGAGGGTCAATCAATACCACCGTATACTCGCTATCTATATCCCACTCAATATAGAGACTGCTCTCAGTTGGGTTTGGATAAATACTCAAGTTTTCTTGCACTTCAGCTTCAGGGATTGAAAGCTGAAGCCCATCACCGGTTACAAAAGTTTTCGCAACAGCTCTAGATTCTTTATTGGGCTCATAGGAAGCATGAAGATAATTCACTACTTGTACAGCATCATCTAATTGTATATCATCTATATACCAACCATCTCCACCTTCTAGTCCATCCGATGCAAATCTGAACCTTACTTCTATAGTAATACCTGAAAAATCAGATAAATCGATAATTGATTGTATCCATCTCCCAGAGTTTCCGGTAAAGCCATCTCTACCGCTTAAAGCGCTCGCTTGATTCTGTGTTATCACAGCATTATAGCCATTTTGTGTAAAATAAGGCCCTGCGTCAATCCAATTTCCTTGTACCTTTAATTCGACTACTCCTCCATCCCAGTCTTTTTCAGTATTGTAATAATGGTAAAAAGACAAGGTAGGTTGTGCGCCTTCGAGGTCAAAAGAATGAATAAGAGACTGATCGCTTGAGCTTTCTACATCATCCACATACCAGGCTTTAGTACCGCTATATTTACGTATACTTGCTATGGCCCATGGATTGTTATTTAGGTCATTTTGAATTACCCAATCTCCTTGACCATTTTCAACATTGTCAAAGAAAAGCTGAGTACTTGTTTCTGGAAACTTGGCTTGTGCTGGGAATTCGCAAATGAAGCTGTCTGTATGCTGTAAACTATCGAGTTCAATGACTATTATATTATCAATAAAACTAGTTGCACAACTTAAATCAGAGGCATAAACTTTTAATCCACCCGGCAGGGTATCACTTAATTTAATATTGTAGATAGTAGCGCCGGAATAGTTTTTAGCAACGAGTCTGTAGTTAAACACAGAGTCGTTTTCAATTGTGCTTACCGCGGTTTTATCTA
Organism: uncultured bacterium; assembly: GCA_965368435.1. Classification (GTDB taxonomy): domain Bacteria; phylum Bacteroidota; class Bacteroidia; order NS11-12g; family UBA9320; genus JAHEKB01. Next base: position 7,618 of record CBDUMX010000061.1, on the reverse strand, counting down.
CAAACAGGGCGTCCTTATAGATTGGTGGAATATCAAACGCAGTTACTCCATCCGTTCTACTGTCGCTAGAACCCTGATCTGCTCCATAACCCAATCCTCGTCTTGCAAACACTTCCCAAATCATTTTTTGATTTGCTCCTCCATTGTTTATTTGATCTGCTAAAAGAATAGCATCGCGGCCATCTTCAAACCCGGGATTGCACGCTTGTAGCTTCATTCCATCAATGACCAATTGCATAGCCATATTATTTCCTCCAGTACCTCTATAAATGTCGGAATCATATCCATATTCATCTACAAATGCCCAATACATGTCCCACAACATGGAGCACCACACACTTCCTACACCATGAGGCACCGAGAATGTTTTAATGTCGTTATAGGTATAAGGACTTATTGAAAGGTCAGTTGAATACGGATAAGGTCTAATACCTCCACCTGTAGTACTTTGGTTAGTAACATAGGTACCGACACCTCTAATGTCTGTTCCTGTATCTCCTGCTTCTACAGTCATCACCAAGCCAAAGAAATCACTCCAGCCCTCACCCATTTGCTCTTGATTAGTTAAACAAGAAGCGTTATCGGGTCCACCTGTCAACCTATTCGAAATACCATGACCGTATTCATGCGCAATTATTCCAGCATCAAAATCACTGTCGAAGACAGTAGATCCAATGGATCCGGAATCATATAAAGACACGTTTACCCCACTTGATATTAAGTTTCTGATAAAAATACCATCAGTGCGCTTTATCATAACCACAGGGATGGTTATGGTATTATCTGTACCACCCATATAAATAGGGTCATTTCCCGTGCTATCATAGATAACCACTGCTAAGGCACCAGCATCTTGACAATTTTTTACTTTTTCTACAAATGTGCAAGTACCGCGTTCTACATAAGCAATTTTACCATTAAGTGCCGTAGAGTTGGCAATGCTTCCACACGCCCGTTGAGGGTCTGTAATTACTAAATCAGCTGTGATTGGTGTACTGGTAAGTTGTGGTCCAAAAGCAGCCAAACTAGCTAGGTATTTGCCTTCTGCAACAGAGGGACTATTAACTTGCAAGTAATCGGAGCTTGAAGCACCTGAATTCCAGATATACATCTGCATTCTTGGTTGTCCGCCGTCAGGAGGAGTTGCGAAATTGGCATTATTGGTACCGCTGCCATCTTGTGCATCAGCATTTACATAATCACCAGCTTTTCCTCCATTTCCATAATTATTTTGTTGGAAGTTTCCGCTTTGTTCATCGAAGCCGTAATTATACCACACATCGTGCATCATATTATTCCAATAGAACAAGTTGGTGATTGAGGCATCTGTAAACAGGCTCGCACTCTGATCTTTATCAAAATTGCTATCGAATATTAAGCTTGATCCTCCATTAACAGTAGCTCCAGGCGAATTGTCGGCATCTTTATCTTCACTTGCATAGACATTATTTCCTCTAGTGATCACATATTCGTGTCCAACAGCACCATTAACATCGTGCCAACCAAATGGCGAAGCCACCGTGTCATGAGGGTCTACCACTACCGATCTATTACCGTGATTAGGGCTTTCTACGGGTAATGCAAATACATTATAAGAGCTCGTTCCATTTGTCATCTGCAAAGCAGAGAGCTTGCTAAGTTTTGGTGAAGTTTTATGCCCGCTGAAGTCATTATCATGATCATGAGACTCTATGGAGCAAGAAACTACCCAATCATCTCGGTCTAACAATTCGCCTGTTATAAGGCTTAAACGGCTGTTATACCAATGTTGATGATCAAGATTATAAAGAGAAACCTCTGCAATTGGAACTAGGACTTTATCTTTATAAAACCATTTAAGTTTTATTTTTATGGTTTCGTCGGAAAGAAACCTATCAGTATAGTGATATTCTAATTCACTAATTTTGATCCAGTTGTCTTCATTGAAGCCAAAGTCAGCAATAAGCTTTAAGAAGGCAGTTTTAGCCGTATACGTAGCCTGATTCTTGGATACTTTACCTTTAGCATTAGGTATAAAGCTTTGATTTAGCCTAATAAGCATGTCGCCTGAGAAAGCAGCATTGAAATAGGCCCCATAAACTTCTTTTCCTTCAACTAGTTGCGTCCCATAATAGTGAGTTAAACCATTATGGCTAGTGGATGAAGAGGTAATTTTAAACTGTATATTATCATCAGTTGATTGCAATTGCTCATTAATTGCAGTTTTAATACTGCTAATTGAAGGGTCTTGCACTGCGTATATAAAGAATGAATTTAGTAGTAGTAAAGAAAGTATTGCTGTTCTCATTGGTACAATATTATGCCTTGCTTAGCTAATTTCTCGTTTTAAGCTTTAATCTGTCGAAATTTGATTGACAACTGACTCAATTTGGCGAATTAGGGTCTTGTTTTGGCTGTTTGCTGTGTCTTTGATGCTATTTATACTTTGTAATAAGTTATTTAGTTTATCTGAATCAGAGCTTTTAAATGCTGGCCCTTTGCCTAGTAAGAGGTATTCAGCATTAATATTAGGGTAGTTTTCTAATAGTTGAATTACGGCAGTAAGGCTCACTTTGTTTCTACCTGAGCCAATGTGTGAGAGAATAACGGAAGATATCCCAGTAGCTTTAGAAAATGCAGCTTTACTGGTAGATACTTTTTCAACTAAATGCATGAAGCGCTGATTTATATTCATTTGTTAACAAATGTAAATCTGTTAACAAATGTTAAATTAACAATTGTTAAACATTTTTCAAAGAACAACTGATGTTGGCATTATTTTTCACTTCAGGTAACTGGTGTAACTATTTGATTTTGTGATTGTTAATTGGAATAATTTAACAAATATTAACATGGTGTCAATATGTCTGTAATCGCCTGATGTAAAAGAGTATTACATTTGCTGTATTATTTAGAATTATGAAAAAAAGAGAGCTATTGATACTATTTATTGTATTGTGTGCAGTTGCAATAAGCAGAGTTTTGCTACCGTGGAATAATTTTAGTCCAATTGGAGCTATTGCTTTAGTAGGTGGAGCATTTATTGGAAAAAAATGGTTAGCCTTTGCTTTGCCCCTATTTTCCCTTTTTATCAGCGATTTAGTTTTAAGTCAAATTTCGCCGATATATAGTTCATATCTTTTTTCATCTACTTTTTTAAGCGTATACATAGCCTTTGCACTAATTGTAGTATTTGGGATATTAATATCTAAGAAATTGAAGCTTGTTAATATTTTAGGCATGGGCTTAGTAGCCACGGCTGCTTTCTTTCTGATTACAAACTTCGGGTCTTGGTTGTACTTCGGTATGTATCCGATGAATGCAGGTGGATTAATGACTGCCTATGCAGCGGGTATACCATTTCTACAGAACAGCTTAGTTAGCCAACTGTTATTCTCAGCGGTTCTTTATGCTGGCTTGCAATGGAGCTTTAACAGAAAACTAGTTATTGCTTAAAATTCTTGTATAATCATACCTGCTCTGAGCTTAGGCTCAATGAAGGTTGATTTGGGTGGAAGCGTTTCATGTCTATCAGATACTTCACGTATCTCGGAGAATTCACAAGGTTTTAAAGTAAAGGCAACATCAAAAGCGTGATTATTAACTAACTCTTCTAGTTTATTCAATCCATCAGTATTTGGCATAAAGGAAATTTGGCTATCGGTCCTACTGTCCTGAATATTATAAACAGCCCTAACAACGTATTTTTCTAATAGCTCCACATCCAACATATGCTCCTGATATTTCAGAATCAGTTTAAACCAGTTCTTGCCGTCATACAAACCAAATTCACCTTTATTCTCGGGCCTGTACAGGGATGAGTTTAAAGGATAAACATCAAAATCATTTGACAATTCTCGGATTAAATCTTCAGTCGACTTAGGTACAACTGCTCTAATAAGTCTGTGAAAAGAGTTTATACGCAGTTGGTTTTCTTCCATCAGTAAACTTAAGAAATGAGAGTTAGGCAATTGCGGATATTTATTGTGAAAGTCCGCAATTGCTGCAGATCTATGATGTCCGTCGGCAAGATAAAATGAATCAATATTAGCCAGCTGTTCTTTTATTTGCTGGATGTTTGTTTTATCACTTAAGCTTTTAATAATGTGTCTTTTGCCATCTACTGAAGTAAAATCATAGAGTATTTCTCCACCGCTTAGGTCTAAAGGCTTTTCTGAAGCATAGGCCAAAAGTGTAGGCTCACCTAGTACTTTAGTGGTTTTACATAATTCCACCATAAAACCCAATCTACTTGGCCTGATTTCTTCATGTCGTTTAATCTTGTTGCGATTATAGTCGCTAACAGCCGCTAATCCAATGATACCTTCAAAACGAGTCCCATCTTTTCTTATTTGATTGTATATATAATAAGAATCTTCAATGTCTTTTATAAGCACTCCTTTTGCTTTTTGGTCTACAATAAACTTCGCTGCGAAAGGCAAAAACTTTTCAGGTTCTTGAAAAGCACCGCTGTAGTTGAGATGATTCTTAGTGACATGGTGAAAAGTGTTTGGATTACCTCTTAGTGCATCAACCAACAATTTCTGATTATCAAAATCTGTAGATCTTGCTGATACTTTATCTATATAATCAGCATGAGGGCGCAGAGCCTTAAAGGGAATAAATTCTGGCATTTTACTTTAGACTAGCTATCACACGTTCAGCAAGTTCAGATCCAACCCTGTCCTGAGCTTCAAGAGTTGAAGCACCAATATGTGGGCTAAGCCCGATTGAATTCAATCTCAATATAGCATCATTCACGGGAGGTTCTTTTTCGAACACATCCGTTGCAGCATATTTGATTCTGCCAGAATTAATGGCTGCAATAAGTGCCTCCTCTTTAATGGTTCCTCCTCTTGCACAATTCACAATTCCTGCACCCTCTTTCATAAGGTCGAAATCCGATGAATCAAGTACATAGCCTTGCCCACCAGGAATGTGCAGACTAACAAAATCTGCTTGTTGGAGTAAGTCGGCTTTTGATATAGTTTTAACGTTTATACTTAGGTCATCCTTGTAGTCTGGATGTAAGCTAAGCTTTAAAGTCGCTTCTTTGATATAGGGGTCAAAAGCTATTATCTTCATTCCGCATCCTAATGCCAATGAAGCCGTAGCTTGTCCAATTCTACCAAAGCCAATCAGGCCCAAAGTTTTACCTTGGAGTTCAATACCTTTAGAAGCTGATTTTTTCAATGCTTTAAAGTCTGATACCCCATCAATTGCCATTTTTCGGTTCATTTCTGGCAATGATCTAACAATGGAAAACAAATGTGCTATTGCTAGCTCTGCCACAGATCGGCTAGAAGCTGCAGGAGTGTTTAAAACAGCTATTCCTTTAGATTCCGCATATTCTACATCAATATTATCTAAACCTACTCCACCTCTACCAATAACTTTTAAGTTTGGTGCGGCATCTATATGCTCTTTTCTCACTTGAGTAGCACTTCTAACTAAAATCGCATCGTATTCATTCAGCTTAGAGGCTAAATCTTCTTGAGCAACAGTATCCTTGATAATTTCAAATCCAGCATCGATCAGCATTTGTTCGCCAATAGCTGCAATTCCATCATTTATAAGTATCCTCATATTAACTGAAATTTTTCATAACATTAATTAATACTTCCACAGAGCTCAATTCCATAGCATTATAGATACTGGCTCTAAACCCTCCAACAGATCGGTGTCCTTTTATACCGCTAATATTAGCTGCAGCACATGCGGATAAGAACTTTTCATTTTTACTATCGTCTTCTAAAACGAACGTAACGTTCATATGTGATCTATCTTCAACAGCGGTAGTTCCTCTGAATAATGGGTTTCTATCAATCTCAGCATATAGTGCTGCTGCTTTAGCATTGTTTCGTTTTTCCATAGCAGCTAAGCCTCCGTTGGCCTGTATCCACTCTAAATTTTTTAAGCTGGCATATACTGCAAACACAGGAGGGGTATTAAACATAGACTCCTTCTTAATATGAGTTTGGTAGTCTAATATGGTTGGAATTTTGCGACTCACTTTCCCAAGCAAGGCTTTTTTTATTACAACGAGTACAGTACCAGCAGGCCCCATATTCTTCTGGGCTCCAGCATATATCAAATCAAATTGGGAAAAATCTAATTCCCTTGAAAAAATATCTGAGCTCATATCGCAAACTAAAGGCACTGGACAGTTTGGAAAACTCTTCATTTGTGTTCCTGAAATAGTGTTGTTTGATGTACAGTGGAAATAGTCATACTCATCACTAATTGTATAGTCTTTGGGGATATAGCTGAAATTTTTATCTTCAGAAGAAGCTAAAACATCTATCTGACCAAAAGCCGAAGCTTCTTTGATAGCATTACTTGCCCAGGTTCCAGTCTTGGTATATGCAGCTTTGTTTTCAAGTAGATTCATAGCCAACATAATGAATTGGGTGCTCGCTCCGCCTTGTAAATACATCACTTCATAGTCGTCACCTAACTTCATGATATCCTTAACAATCTGCCTTGCGTCGTCCATGACTTTAACAAATTCTTTACCTCTGTGCGACACTTCAATAAGTGATAAATTAGTGCCGGCAAAATTCTGCAATGCTGATATGCATTGGTCAATTACTTCCTTTGGGAGTATAGCTGGTCCTGCTGAAAAATTATGAACTTTTGTCATCATTAAAATTTCGGCAAAGCTATTTATTTAATGTAATTTGCGCCAACAATTCGTTGAAACTTAAGGAAAGAGTAAAACACCGATTACTGGAACTTGATAGAGTTCTCAGCTATAAATTCAGGAATGTCAGTTTTCCTGGATTTAGAGGGAAATCTATATATGAGGTTATGAAGTTCTTTTTCAGGGGATTGTTTGAAGAAGATCAAAGCTTACGTGCATCGGCACTGGCATTTAATTTCTTTCTTGCTCTATTCCCAGCGATTATTTTTCTTTTCACACTAATCGCTTATATACCTATTGATGATTTTCATGGAGAAATCATTGCCTATATAGATCGTTTTTTACCTCCTAGTGCATTTGACTTACTCATAGACACTATAAATGACATTTTAAAAAACCAGAACGCAGGATTATTGTCATTCGGTTTTGTGGCTGCTCTTTATTTTGCAAGCAATGGTTTTGCAAACATGATATCTGCCTTTGATCTTGACGTTGATAGAAAATTTCAGCGCAACTGGTTTAATATACGACTGAAGAGCTTTGGATTAATGTTTTTAGTCACCAGTATCTTGTTAACTACAATAGTGGTGTCGTTGACCGTTGATTATTCATTGGTTTATTTGGAGGGCATCAGCTGGATAAAGTACAGCTGGATTCAGCTAGCAGTAAAAGTATTGGAGTTCATTCTCACTGTTATGTTGGTGTACCTCATTTTTAGCTCACTATACTATTTTGGATCGAGTAAAGTAGCAAGCTGGAAGTTTTTCTCTCCAGGTTCAACCCTGGCAACTTTTTTAGCCTTAATTACCACATATGGATTTACCTTATATGTTGAAAATTTCAATTCATATAATAAGCTGTATGGCTCTATAGGCACCATATTGATGATAATGGTTCTATTCTTTTTTAACAGCTTTGTAGTGCTCATAGGCTTTGAATTGAATAAAAGTATAGATAAAGTTGAATAAAGGTTTTTATAGAAACTAACTTATAATA
>CBDUMX010000060.1:0-11368 GCA_965368435.1 uncultured bacterium | reverse complement strand
GATATTCATGCGGGAAATACCTTTCACCTCTAGATTCAGCTTGATTCCAAAAGTGAAGAATATTTCCTTGAATTCTTCTAAAAGCTTCTTCCTCCGGTATGCAGGTATCTGTAACTCTATTCAAATGTCGATCGAGCAAACCTTGTTCGTGTTCAGGTGTTAAGTCTCTGTAATTTGGGATTCGTTCATAGTGATCATGTGCCACTAAATTCATCACATCTTCTTCGAGATTGGCCCCAGTACAAGAAATAATATGCACTTTATCTTGTCTGATCATTTCAGCTAGAATTTTTCCTAGCTCGGCAGTGCTCATAGCCCCAGCCAGAGTGATCATCATTTTATTGCCTTGTTCAATTTGATTAATATATTCATTAGATGCATCTACAAGTGCAGCTGCATTAAAATGGAGAAAGTACTTATCAATAAAGTGTGTTATAGGTGATTTAGACATAATTGTAAAAGCTATTGCGAAGTTAAGATAAATGTAAAGAAAGAGGGCTTTGAATTAAGGAAATCCGTGCACGAAATGCAGGATTTACAGCTTGGTTTTAATAAGTCTAGTTAAGGGCCGGGGGCAAGCCCCCCTCCCCAGTTTGTAATATAAGATTCTCAATAATCACAGGCAAATTCAACGTAAATACGCGAGCACTATCTTCTTCAACGCGCATTTTGGCATTTATAGATCACATTTTAGAGACACAAATAGTTCCTTAATAACCCAATATCTTTAACATGCTATCAGGGTCTTGTTGTTCTGTGATGAGTTTATCTTTTATGTTGCCATCCTCATCTTCATAAATTAGAATTTTCTTAGGAGAAGGGATTAAGCAGTGTTTAATGCCTCCTTGCCCGCTCAAACTCTCTTGATATGCCCCGGTATTGAAGAAGCCAATGTATAGAGCTTCATCCTCTTGGATCTCAGGTAAATAGATAGCGTTGACATGTTGTTCTGAATTGTAGTAGTCATCGCTATCACATGTTAATCCCCCCAAGAGTATTCGTTCGTATTTTTCATCCCAATGATTTAAAGGGAGCATGATAAATCGATCACTGATGGCCCAAGCGTCGGGTAAAGTTGTCATAAATGAGCCGTCAATCATATTCCATTTTTCTCTGTCGTTTTGACGCTTTTGATGGATGATTTTATAAAGAACACCTCCACTTTCACCTACGGTGAAACTTCCAAACTCTGTAAATAAATGAGGTTCCGGAATTTTCATTTGGGTGCAGTGATTTTTAATCTGAGCAACAATCTCATTCACCATATATGGATAATCATATTCAAAGCTCAAAGATCTTTTAATCGGGAATCCCCCTCCTATATTCAAAGAGTCTAAGCTAGTACAAACGGATTTTAACTGAGAATAAACTGTTGTACACTTCATCAATTCGTTCCAATAGTATGCGGTATCGCGAATCCCAGTATTGATAAAGAAATGCAGCATTTTAAGCTCCACATTGGGTAGGTCTTTGATTTTGGATTCGTAGAACGGAACAATAAAACGATATCCTATTCCAAGTCTTGAAGTATAAAATTCGAATTTTGGTTCTTCTTCAGAGGCAATTCGGATACCTATTTTTATAGTCTTTTTAGTTCTGTCCTTTATAAGGTTTAACTCGTTAATATTGTCGAGTATCACGTATAGGTTTTCAAAACCAGCCTCAATAAGTTCAATAATTCTATCAATATAAGCATCGGTTTTAAACCCATTGCATATGATATAGTGTGTCTTTTTGATTGTTCCTAATTGGTATAGGTTTTTAATTATGTTTAGGTCAAATGCTGAAGAAGTTTCTATATGCACACCATTCTTTATGGCTTCATCCAATACATATTTAAAGTGAGAACTTTTTGTGCAATAGCAATAGTGATATTCCGCATTATAATTATTCTCTTTAAAAGCGTCGGCAAACCATTTTTTAGCTTTGTTTATGTTTTGCGAAATTTTTGGTAAGTAACTATAGCGCAAAGGAGTGCCGTATTTTTTAGCAAGGTCTAAAAGGTTTATTCCGTAATATTCTAATTGTCCTTTCTTGTTGGTGGCAAACTCTTCAGTTGGATAGTCAAAAGTTTGTTCTATGAGTTCTTGGTATTTGTTTTTCAATGCTTTGTAAGTGTCGTACAAAGTAAATTGAATTCTACAATGATTGTAAGAAAAATTTATTGCTTTTCCTCAGAAAAAGATTGCATGCTCTAGGCTGGTTTGAAGTATAAAACTAACTTCGCAAATTCTCTAAAAATTAAGGTCATAGAAAACGAGTTAGAACACATAAAGATTACTGGAGCGAGGGAACACAATCTTAAGAATGTGAACCTGGAAATCCCTAGACATCAGTTGGTTGTGTTTACTGGCTTAAGTGGTAGCGGGAAATCTAGTTTGGCTTTTGATACCATTTTTGCTGAAGGTCAACGCAGGTATATGGAGACGTTCAGTGCCTATGCTCGACAATTTGTCGGCGATATGAAAAGACCGGATGTCGACAAGATTGAGGGTCTAAGTCCAGTTATTGCCATAGAGCAGAAAACGGTAAGTAAGAATCCGCGCAGTACAGTGGGGACGATTACCGAGGTTTATGATTTTTTACGCCTGTTGTTTGCAAGGGCTGGCGAGGCCTATTCTTACCTCAGTGGTAAGCCCATGAAGCGATTTACAGAGCAGGAAATAATAGACACAGTGAACTCAAAGTTTAGCTTGACTAAATTTATTGTACTAGCTCCATTGATAAAAAGCAGAAAAGGGCATTACAGAGAACTTTTCGATCAGTACAGAAAAAGAGGTTATAGTAAAATGTGGGTTGATGGAGAGTTAATCGACATTGAACCTGGCATGCAATTGGACAGATATAAAATTCACGATATAGATCTAGTTATAGATAGAATTTCTCCTGAAGATGCCGGAAGCACAAGAATCACAGAATCAATCCGAACTGCTCTAAAAGTAGGCAAAGGAGTGATATCAATAGTAAATCCAGAAACTAAGGAATTAACTCATTTCAGTAAGTATCTCATGGATGTGGAGACAGGCTTGTCTTACAATGAGCCTCAACCTAATTTGTTTTCTTTCAATTCGCCATATGGGGCTTGTTCTAAATGCGATGGATTGGGTACAGTATCTGATATTTTAATAGAGCATATTATCCCAGATCCTAAATTAAGCATAAATAAAGGAGGTCTCGCTCCATTGGGGGATGCTAAGGACAATTGGACCTTTACTCAGCTGAAAGCCATGGCTAAAAAGTGGAAGTTTTCACTTTCTAAACCAATCGGTGAACTTTCGGATGAGGTCTTGGATGCAATTCTCAATGGTACAGATGAGAAATTTGAAGTTCAGTATAAAAATTCATCTGGTTTTTCTCAGCATTACGAAACTACCTTCAAAGGCTTATTGCCAAGCTTGATGAATGCTTATATGGAAAAAAACCATGGCTTATTGTCGAGATGGGCGGATGAGTTCATGACGGTTGTTGAATGTGATGAATGCCATGGTGGTAGATTGAATAAAGAAGCACTTTCCTATAAAATTTCAGATCAGAATATTGCTGATTTGGCGAATAGAAGTATCGGTGAACTCCATAAATGGTTAGCGGATATCGATGTTAAACTATCTGAACGTCAGCAAATTATAGCGGCTGAAGTTTTAAAAGAGATAAAAGAAAGGATACAGTTTTTGGTTGATGTTGGACTATCTTATTTGAGTTTAAACAATCCTGCCCGCACATTGTCTGGAGGAGAAGCTCAACGTATTAGACTTGCAACCCAAATCGGCTCGCAGCTCGAAGAAGTGCTATACATACTTGATGAACCAAGCATAGGTTTGCATCAGCGCGATAATCATCGATTGATCAAATCTTTGAAGGATTTGCGGGATTTAGGCAATTCTGTGATTGTTGTAGAACACGATAAAGACATGATAGTAGAAAGTGATTATGTTGTTGATATTGGTCCAAAAGCAGGCTTGAATGGAGGTGAAATAGTTGCAAGTGGAAATTGGAATATTATCCAGAATACTCGCTCATTAACTGCTGATTACTTGAATGGAGTAAAAGAAGTTACTGTACCTAAGAAGCGAAGATCCGGTAGTAAAAAGAAGCTCAGTCTAAAAGGCTGTACCGGCAATAATTTAAAGAATGTCGACATTAGCTTTCCTCTTGGGAAGTTCATAGCTGTTACCGGTGTTTCTGGAAGTGGGAAGTCGTCTTTAATCAACGAAACACTTCATCCTATACTTTCACAGCATGTATACAATTCGCATAAGAAACCATTGCCATACCAGCAGATAAAGGGTGTAGAACATATAGATAAAGTTATTACCATTGATCAATCTCCCATTGGAAGAACACCTCGTTCCAACCCGGCTACTTATGTGGGCTTTTTTAGCGATATACGAAATTTATATGCAGAAATACCTGAGGCGAAAATTAGGGGTTATAAACCTGGTCGATTTAGCTTTAACGTTAAAGGCGGAAGATGTGAGAATTGCAGGGGTGGTGGACAAAAGGTTATTGAAATGAACTTTTTACCTGATGTTTTAGTTGATTGCGAAACGTGTCAAGGCAAGCGATATAATAGAGAGACTTTAGAAATTAGATACAGAGCAAAATCTATAAGCGATGTACTGAATATGACAGTAGATGATGCTGTCCATTTCTTTGAATCAATACCGTCCATTTACAGAAAAATAAAAGCCTTAAAGGACGTTGGTTTGGGCTATATAACATTGGGACAAAGCTCTACAACATTGTCTGGAGGTGAAGCACAGCGTGTAAAATTGGCTTCTGAATTATCGAAAATAAGCACTGGTAAGACTTTTTATATTTTGGATGAACCAACCACAGGATTGCACTTTGAAGATATTAATCAGTTGCTAACTGTTTTGAATTCTCTAGTGGATTTGGGGAATACTGTTTTGGTAATAGAACACAATATGGACGTTATCAAAGTTGCCGATTGGGTCATCGATTTAGGGCCAGAAGGCGGAGCAGGAGGAGGGCAAATTCTCAATGAGGGTAGTCCAGAAAAAATAGTAGCTGATGGTGTAGGATTTACTGCAGAATTCTTGAAAGCTGAGTTGTAAACAGAATTACAAATCCCACCAACTTCTTCTTCTGTTCAATTTCAAATCTTGTAAAGTTGATGATTTTACTTTCAAGCTAAACTCAAATTGTCTGCGAATGATAGGATACCAGCTGAAACTAAATTCCCAGCAGTGCAAATTGCGATAAAAGTTAAAAGAAGTTAGTGCCATGGCTTTTTCAGATATGTCATATCCCGTTGTTACGCCAATTTTCCAGTTTGCTGTAAGGCTTATGTCGCCATTGACATTAATACTTTGACTGACTATTTTATCATTGTAGAAAGGTGATGTTGAAGTCAAGTTATAGTTGATTGCCAAACTCCAAGGAATGCTGAAATCTATATAATCATCGATGTTAGAATTGATAAAATCCAATTCGTCTTGATTTACATTTTTAGTTTCTTTTCTCTTCAGAGCATTGGGGTTTAGATTGGTTGATATGGAAATACTGGTACTTGCAATTCTCAAGAGTCTATTGCTGCTTTCCCAAAGATATTCGTCTACTTTAAACTCTCTTGTGCCAGTGGAGTCATAGTTATATGGATCTAAGGTTGATCTAAAGTTTATTCTTACCTTATTGAACAGGGTAGTGTTTCCATTCATAGAAACAACGGCTAATTTCAATGAGTCTGCTAAGAAATTATAGCTTGATCCAATATTAAAGCTTTCAATAATTTTAACCTTCTTTATGCCACCATTTGCAGTGTCTTTACTGCTTCTAATTTTCATCTCAAGATTGTTTCCAAATCCAAAACTCAGTGATCCTTGAGGTCCAAAATTTGGTCTTCCTATAATACCGTTTTCATATATACTGTAAGTGCTAGTTTTACCTGAAGTGTCAATTTGAACTTCCCTATAGCCGTATTGTTCTCCTTTGGAGAAGTCCGGATTCCAGCTTGCAGAGATATTCGGACGAACAACATGTCGTATAGCCTTTATTTTACCAGATTTAAATTCCTTAGTACCATAAATAATAGTGGAAACACTAATTGAAGTCCTAAATTGATTTGCTCTGCTGAATCCGCCAATATTGTTGAATTCAAGTAGGGTGTCATTTACATTATCCCATATTTTCTCTGTGGTTTTAAAGTACCAGAATTCATTCATTTGAAAATTGGGACTTACAGTAAACCATTTAAATGCTTTAAAAGATGTTGTAAGTGGTATAGAGTGTGCAATTCCGTTTTTAAAGCTATCCAGTACTTCGGCCTTGAACAAGCTTTCTTCTTTAACTTGTACTTCATTTCTGAAATTACCAGAGTATGAGAATCCAAAGTTACGCACAAAGCTTCTCAAGGTTTTATTGGAAATAACGGCTTTGGAGAAAGGCATTTGTCGAGATACGTTTGCTGTAAGTTCAGGTAAGGTCAATGAAACATCTTGTCTACTTAGGTCTTGGTAGATGTTAGAAGTAGCACTCAAATTCAGTTTGTTTTTAAACAGAGATTTGCTGTAGTTAACACTGGATGTTGAAGTAGTACTTATGATGTCATTGTAATTAACAGTATTGTTTTTAAGATAATTACTGGTAACAAAATTCACACTGGCACCAAATGAACTCCCTGGTTTTGCTTTGGAGTCTTGCATATAGGTCCACCTAACTCTAATATCATTGGAAACGCTGTAGGTAGAAGGTATTTCGGGTTCACCTATTTCGTTTTGATTATAACTCACTCCAAAACTTCCTCTGTATTTGTATTTTTTATAGTAGTTTGAATTTGCTGCTAGGCCCCAACTTCCCCTGAAATAGTAATCCCCAGTCACCTGAAGGTCTAGATAATCATTGATAGGAAAATAATAACCCAAGCTTCGCAAATAGAATCCCCTGTCTGGTGATTCACCAAAAGAAGGGAATATGAGTCCATGAGCTTTTTTCTCGGGTATAGGGAAAAAACCAAAAGGAATAACAAGAGGGGTATTTATATCTTCAATGACCAGGTTTGCGGGGCCAGTTACTATTTGTTTTTGTGGGATTACCTTGATCTTATTGGCTTGGATATGAAAATGCGGATCGGGTAAATTACAGGTCGTGAATTTGGCATTTTTAACATAAATATTCTCAAGGCTATCGCGAAGCACTTTTTCGCCGTGTATATAACCATCTTTCTCAGTAGTTAAAACTCCCATTGAAAGTCCTTTTTTGGTTTCAAAGTTGTACTTCATGGTGTCTGCTTCATAAACCTTGCCGTCATCTGTGAAATTTGGTCTGCCCACATACATTCCAGAACTGTCGTTTATAATGCCCCTGGCGTAAACAGATTTTTTGTCGAAATCGACTATAATAAAATCTGCTTCGAGCTTTATATCTTGAAAGGTAATCCAGGCGTCTCCATAAAGAAAAGCTTTGCGTTCTTTAACCAATAGAATTATGGAATCTCCTGAATACTCCACGGGATCTTCAAGCGCAGATTTGTTTTGACGCACAGATAGTTGTAAGCTGTCATTGCCTATGCTGTCTTTAGTAAAAATTCTATCTCTACGGGCTGAGCTATCTTCAAATTGAGCGCTGCTTTGAATGGCTGTACAAAATAAAAAACAAAGAAATAAAAGGCGTTGAAATAAAACCCGCTGATTTTTAAGCACTTGACGAGATATTTTATTAAAATTGCTCAAGTTGATGATTAATAAATAGCAGCTATTTACCTACTGCAAATGAAAGCTTTAATTCTATTAATGAACGAATTAAGCCTCATTTTAGTAGCAATTTAGCTGAGCTTATATTGTTTTGCTTTAAAGCGCTCTAAATCTTCGATGAATTAAGGATATGACGCTGCATCAATTATATTTGAAGCTGTCTTAAAAAGATTAGGACTTAAATTAGAAAATGAAAATTGCTAAAGAAGTTAAAGTAGGTGTGTTGGCAACCATTGCTATTGCCATGTTTGTATTTGGCTATAATTATTTAAAAGGCCAGAATATTTTTACTTCAACCAACAAATATTACGGCGTCTACAAAAGCATAGACAATTTATTGGAATCAAACCCTGTGGTTGTTAACGGGTATAAAGTTGGGCATGTTAGTAATATTAGCATGAACAATGCTACGCTTGAGTTAACTGTAGAGATCACCGTTAGAGAAAGCATTAAAGTGCCTTATAATTCAAAGATGAGAATCATCAATAGCGATATGATCGGGTCAAAAGCTATTGAATTGGTGTTTGGCGATACTAGCGCGCTTGCTACGGATGGTACTTTCCTGTTGACAGAGCAAGACGCAGGTTTTGCGCAAGCAATCAGCAGTGTTTTAACGCCATTGACAAAGAGGGTGAATTCTGTGCTTGGAGAAATCGATACAGCTGTTTCAGGTGCTGATTTAGAAACAACCTTGACAGATGCTTCATTGGCTTTGCGAGCTTTTAAAGAGACTGCAGATAAACTGAATGCCCTATTGGATGGTAAAGATCAGCAGATAACAGGCATATTAAATAATGTGGAATCAACTACCTCAGATTTAAGGGGATTGGCTCCAAAAATTGACAGCATTGCAAGTCAGCTGGAGAAAACAAGTGCAGACTTGGCTCAAATTAAATTTAACGAGACTGTGAATGAGATAAATGCACTAGTTTCAGAATTAAATAAAACCACTGCTGCAATTAATAGTGCTGAAGGAACCCTTGGGAAGTTGGTGAATGAAGATGAACTCTACGTCAAACTTAACGAGACAATTGCACAATTAAAGTCACTATTAGAAGATATCGAGAAATATCCGAGTAGATATACAGGAATAACAAAAGGGCAAAGAAAAAGGGCAGACAAGGCCAAACAATCCGAACAATAAAACGTTTTTATCAAACGTTGAGTCAATTAAAGCTTTAGTGTTAACAATAAATTAACATGTATAGGCAGATAATTTTATTTGTCTTAAAATTGCACTAGTAATTTATCCTTAGAAAAGTAAATCTTTAGTAATAATAAGGTTAGGGAAAGCGGACGAAAGTCCGCTTTTTTATTGCTAGAGGTTTAGGGTCAATTAGTTGCAATGCTTTTTATCAGCTTGGGTCCGGAATAAATAAAACCTGTATATACTTCAACTAGATCTGCACCAGCATCAAATTTTGTTTGCGCATTTGCTTTGCTTTCAATCCCACCTACACCAATTATTGTCATGTTAGAACGCTTTCTTATGTGAGAAACAAAGGAATTTGAAACCTCAAGAACAGGAGCACCACTTAGACCACCATCGCCAATTTCTGAAATTTTACGAGGAGAAGTGAATTTAAGTAAGCTTCTGTCTATACTAGTATTGGTTGCCACTATTCCATCGAATTTTAATTCATCCTGAAGCTCAATTATCTGATCAAGTTGTTCAAAACTTAAATCAGGTGCTATTTTGAGATACAGAGGTTTACTTTTCTCTTGAGAGCTTCTAAATGCCAATAGCGGACTGATGATGTTGTGCAATGCAGATTTAGTCTGTAGATCCCTCAAATTTGGGGTATTGGGCGAACTAACATTCACAACAAAAAAGTCTGCTAACTCATAAAGGGCTTCATAGCAAATAGAATAGTCTTTTGCAGCATCTTCGTTAGCAGTGAGTTTGTTCTTGCCTATATTAATTCCAATTTGCATATCGCAAGATTTGTGCTTCTTTCTAAACTTTATAAGTCTATTTGCCAATGCATTTACGCCTTCATTATTGAAGCCCATTCGGTTTATTAAGGCGTGATCTGATGGCAGTCTGAATAGTCTTGGTTGAGGATTGCCACTTTGTGGTTTAGGAGTGACAGTCCCAACTTCAATAAATCCAAAGTTTAATGCATATAGATGTTCCAAGAACCTTCCATCTTTGTCAAATCCAGCAGCCATTCCAACTTTATTTTTATAATTTAATCCATCAAGACTGAATTTATTTGTTTTGAATTGGTATGATTTGCGAACAAATGGGAATTTAATAGCAAAGCCCAACAGGCTCATAGTAAGGTAGTGCGCTCTTTCTGGGGGGAGTAAAAATAGAATGCTTCTAATCAGTCTGTACATATCGGTTGAGCAAAGGTTATTTAGAACAGTTTTAATGTCCAAATTAAATTTAGTGTAAAACAAACAACCTGCTAATTTTGCGGTTCTTATTAGCGTATGTCGAGCAACAATAATAGTCTTAAATCCAGTATAGCGAGGAAAGTAGTAATGGCCTTATCTGGCCTTTTTTTAGTTACTTTCTTAGTGGTGCATCTATCTGTAAATCTCATATCAGTTTTTAGTGCTGAAATGTTTAATACTGCATCAGAATTCATGGGCACAAATGCATTGATTCAATTTATCTTTCAACCCATATTGATAGCTGGTGTGATAGTGCACTTTGTGATGGGGATGTATTTAGAATGGAAGAATCGCCAATCTCGACCCGTGAAATACGCTAAATATAATGGCGGTGCTAACGCGAGTTGGATGTCTAGGAATATGATATATTCAGGTCTGGTTGTTCTCGCCTTTTTAGCTTTGCACTTCTATGATTTTTGGTTTCCCGAAATGAAGTTTAAATATGTCGACGGACTCAGCGATCCCAACAGATATTTTCCAGAATTGGTGGAGAAATTCCACAGCCCTGTTAAAGTAGGCCTATATGTCTTGGCATTTGTTTTCTTAGCATTGCATTTATTGCACGGATTCCAATCTTCATTTCAATCAGTAGGAGTAAACCATGGAAGGTATACAGTTTTTATTAAGAAACTCGGACAGATCTTTGCAATAGTTGTTCCACTTGGTTTCATCATCATTGCTTTGTTTCACCATCTTTCAGCTCATTAATTCCACACATGACAACACTAGATTCTAAAATACCAGAAGGACTTCTTAAAGATAAATGGACTACCTATAAAGATAAGATCAATTTAGTTAATCCAGCCAACAAGAGAAATATTGATATTATAGTAATAGGAACGGGTTTAGCAGGCGGCTCTGCTGCTGCAACTTTGGCAGAACTTGGCTATAATGTAAAAGCTTTCTGTTATCAAGACTCACCGCGCCGAGCGCACTCCATTGCAGCCCAAGGTGGTATTAACGCCGCTAAGAATTATCAAGGCGATGGAGATTCTGTTTATAGACTGTTTTACGATACTGTCAAAGGTGGAGATTATAGAGCACGTGAGGCTAATGTTTATCGTCTTGCTGAGGTATCTGCAAATATTATTGATCAATGCGTAGCTCAGGGCGTGCCCTTTGCTCGAGATTATGGAGGACTATTAGACAATAGATCGTTTGGCGGTGTACTTGTATCTCGTACTTTTTACGCGAAAGGACAAACTGGTCAGCAACTGCTATTAGGTGCGTATTCTGCTATGAATCGCCAGATAGCA
>CBDUMX010000059.1:0-11436 GCA_965368435.1 uncultured bacterium | reverse complement strand
GAATTAACTCCCCATCGTTCGTTACAAATATCTGCTCACATAGGGCCTCGGCGAATGGGTTTTCTTGCACATAAGTGGATAGTGTGTATATTTTTTCAATCATAACTGCTGAAAGCGCACCACTAGCTATAGGTACGCGGGCAGGTTGAAGTCCCATTGAAGCTATCTTCTTATTCTTATTGTCGAGATAATAAGAGCGATTTTCATTTTCATAGATGCGAACGATAGGTATTCTTTGATCTATTTCTATTCGCAGTTCGCCATCTAATTGAAAGCTAACTTCCACATTATTCACCGCTTCCAATTCCTCTATTCGCGATTCTATATCCGCAATGTTTATGGTACCTATTTCCAATCCAACTAAACCACCGGGATACCACGTATTGAGATAGTCTTGTATGCTTTCTTCAGCTATGAGTTTCTTATCTTCTGGAACTATTATTCGAATATCAATTTCCTTGCAAGCTTGCTGATTGTGTTGATTTTTTAGATAAATCAACAGCGCAATTAGCATTAGAACTGCTAAGATGTAGAGGCTTTTTCGCAGATATGGCAACCAAGTCTTAGCTTTCATGATACGCTTGTTTTATTTGGGGTACTAGTCGGTCTATGTCGCCTGCTCCAAGGGTTAATAATACTTCCAAATCACTGAATTTCAATTTGTTGAGCAAGTCTTCTTTATTTACAAGCTCTACATTTCCTATTGAGATATCGGAAGCTATAATTGAAGAATCCACCCCTTCAATTGGCAACTCTCGTGCAGGATAAATTGGGAGGAGGATGAGTTCGTCTGCTTTCGACAATGAATTGGCAAATCCGCTGGCAAAATCTCGCGTTCTACTGTATAAATGAGGCTGAAAAACCACTGTCAGTTTTTTATTGGGATAGAGTTCCCTTACTGATTGCACTATAGCATCTATCTCTGATGGATGATGTGCATAATCATCTATGAATGAAAAATTCTCATTATCAATGATGTATTCAAACCTTCTTTTTATGCCTTTAAATGAACTCAAAGCAGTCTTGATGGCCGATACTTCAACTTCAGCTTTCAAAGCTAGGACCGCTGCTGCAACAGCATTCTCCACATTGTGCAATCCGGGAATATTTAATCGAAGATTTGGAATGAGAAGATTTGCTTTATGATAGAGATTGAATTCGCTGCCTTTGCTATCTTGACTAATGAGTTGAACGTGATAATCCGCATTGCTCACGCTGGCAGAATAGCTTGGAGAATCAATTCCATCAACTTTGTCTTTGGCAATTAATAAGCAATTGGGATCCACAATGCGCTCGGCAAAGGCAATGAAGGATTCTTTTACTTTGCTCTCTTCTCCATAGATATCCAAATGGTCTGAGTCTGTGGAAGTGATGGCAGCCCAGCTCGGATTGAGTTGTAAGAAGGAGCGATCATATTCATCGGCCTCGGAAATGCTATACAGAGGTCCTTCACCGTTTTGATAGTAGTAATTACTACCTAAATCAGCGGAAATACCTCCTAAAAATGCGTTGAATCTTTTTGTTGAAGCTTTGAAAATGGAGGCCAGCATACAGGATGTTGTGGTTTTGCCATGTGTTCCGGCAATAGATAGATTAAGGCTATCATCAGTCACCATTCCCAACACTACTGAACGTTTGTACAAGTCGTACTCTTCATCTTGAAAGTGATTGAGTAGTTTTAAATCGGATGGAATTGCAGGTGTATAAATCACCATGGTCTCATCCTGATTATCGATTATTTCGGATGGTATCGCTTGAAGATCATCATAAAATGAAATTTGAATGCCTTCAGCACTCAATTGATCAGTTAGTGGGCTAGCAGTTTTATCGTATCCATATACCTTTTTGCCCATGGCATTGAAGAATCGCGCTAGAGCGCTCATGCCAATGCCGCCGACACCAAGAAAATAGTAATATGTATAAACCTTATTCAATGATAGCTTCTATTTGTTCAAGGATTTCTTTAGCTGCATTTGGCTTAGCAAAGGCTTTAATATTATTCTTCAGCTTGCTTATCTCTTCGGGGGCAGACAATAGCTCCAGCGACATATCCATCAGATTCAGCTTTACTTCTGAATCTTTACACAATAATGCAGCATCAGCTTTCACAAGACTCTCAGCATTCTTCGTTTGATGGTCTTCGGCTGCTGAAGGCAGTGGTACAAAAATGCAAGCCTTGCCTAGAGCTGATAATTCAGAAATTGATAATGCACCCGCTCTGCTTATTACTATATCTGCAGTTTTATATGCTAGATCCATTCTCTTAATAAAGACAGTTTTATTGCCCCAGGCGAAGTTGCCGTGCTCTCCCTCATAACTTTTTCCCGTTTGCCACAATAGCTGAACATGCTCACTGTCAATTTTATCTAAACTAGCATCTATGGCTTGATTAATAGATCTGGCGCCTAAACTGCCTCCTATGATTAATATCGTTTTGCGATCTGCTCTTAAGCCAAAATGATTTAAAGCCTCTTCTCTGCTACTGCTATTGTTTATGAGGTCTTGTCGAATTGGATTACCGGTAATGCAGATTTTATCAGCTGGAAAGTAGCGCTCCATATTGGGATAGGCCACACAGATTCTCTTTGCCTTAGATTTAAGTAGTTTATTGGTGAGACCCGGAAATGAATTTTGTTCTTGTAATAAAAGTGGAACACCTAAAGAGCTAGCGACATAATTTAATGGACCACTTGCAAATCCACCTACACCAACTGTTACATCAGGTTTAAATTTCTTAACTATTCTGTACGATTTCCACAGGCTTGACAAAACCTTAAATGGAAGAAGTAAATTTTGTAGACTTAAAGAGCGCTGCAATCCGCTTATCCATAGTCCATGAATTTTATAGCCTTCGGCTGGAACCTTTTCCATTTCCATTTTGCCTTTTGCTCCAACAAATTCAATTTTACTATCGGGATACTTCAGTTTTATTTCATTAGCAATTGCCACCGCAGGAAAAATATGTCCTCCTGTGCCACCTCCAGATATGAGCACTTTAAACTTCTTCATGTTCTTTCTCTTCTCTATGTTCATATATAGTTCTACTGGCACTTAAGATGATGCCAAAAGCTATGCTTGTAAACAGTATAGAGGTTCCCCCTCTACTAACAATGGGTAGGGCTAAACCTGTAACCGGCAGTATGTTTACCGCCACTCCCATATTGATAAATGCCTGTATCACCAGGCTAAATGTTAACCCTATTGCCATCAGTGCGGCCATGGAGGAGCTCGTCCTTATTACTATTCTAAATGCCCGGTATAAGAGTAAAAGATATAAGACAATTAGTCCAATACCACCGAGTATAGAACCGTATTCTTCTATAATGATGGCATAAATAAAATCTGCAAAGGGTGAAGGTAGAAAGTTCTTTTGCCTGCTGTTACCTGGGCCTTTACCCCAGAGATTTCCTCTTGCAACAGCAATTTTCGCTTGTTGGTTTTGATAAGTACCTCCATCATCAGAATTTTCCATAAAGGATTCTACCCTAGATTTCATCGTCGAGATTCTACCAAAATCCACTGGATTGTTCCAGACATAGGCTATCAATCCACCGAAGACCAAGGTGCCTATACCGAGTAGAAGGCCCATTTGTTTTAATGGGATTCTACCAACAAAAAGCACTAGCATACTGGTGAAGAATAATACCGCAGAGGTTGAAAAATCTTCAGGGAATATGAGTAAACAGATGAATATGATGACTAAGAGTATAGGAATAAAGGTCTTTTTAAAGTCGTGTACTTGATTTTGTCGTTTCGACATGAATCTGGCGACGTACATGATTAATGCCAATTTAGCAACATCAGAAGTTTGAATCGTTAAACCAACCCCTGGGAGACTTACCCAACGTTTAGCATCATTGATCTCTACACCAAAAAAGAGGGTGTAGAGCAGTAAAGGCACTGAGATAAAGAGCAAAACTTGGCTAATTCTGGAATAGTATTGTATGTTGACTAAGTGGGTTAACCACATGGCAAAAAGGCCAAAAATGAGTAAAGCAGTATGCTTTAAAAGGTAGTATTCAGTATTACCACCTCGTTCAAAATATGCCAAGGTACCGGTAGAAGAATAAACCGCTAATATTCCAAAAATGGATAGAATAAAAACGATTATCCAAATAACTGGATCACCTTTAAGATATTTATTGAACAGATTTCTCAAAGTTGGCGAACTGCTCTTTTAAACTGGTTACCTCTATCTTGATAATTTTCGAATAGATCGAAACTAGCACATGCAGGCGACAATAAAACGGCTTCTCCATTTTGTCCAAGTCCATAAGCAAGATCCACTGCTTCTTGAGCTGAACCTGCATTGATCATCATGTCTACATCTTTTCTGAAGGCTCTGTGGAGTTTCATATTGTTCTCTCCCAAGCAAATGATGATGCGCACTTTTTCTTTAACCAATGGTTTAAGCATTTCGTAGTCGTTTCCTTTGTCTACACCTCCTGCTATCCAAATCACAGGTCTGTGCATGCTTTCTAGAGCATACCAAGCGGCATTCACATTGGTTGCTTTACTGTCGTTAATAAAGTCGATGCCTTTTACTTTGGCCACATGTTCTAATCTGTGTTCAACATTTTTAAAGTCAGATAAGCTTTCTCTGATCGTTTCTTTTCTAATAAGTAGTGAGTTTGCGATAATGGCAGCTGCCATTGAGTTGTAGGTGTTGTGCCTACCAGCAATAGTTAGTTGGTTTGATTGCATTGAAAATTCTAGTTTTGGTTGGTTTAACTTTATATTTATCTCTCCTTCGCTAACCCATGCCCCTTCTTCAAGAGGAGTATCCTCATGAGTAAATGGAATGAGCTGAGCTTCAGTTGAGTGATTTGCTAAGTATTCGGTGATAGTTTTATCGTCGGCGCAGTAAATGAATCTGTCCTTAGATTTTTGATTTTTATTAATTCTGAATTTTGAGTTGATATAATCTTCAACTGTATCATATCTATCTAAATGATCAGGCGTGATATTGAGGAGAACAGCATAGTCTAATTCTACGGTATTCATTCCGTCTAGCTGGAAGCTGCTTAATTCAAGAACGTAGTAGTCGAACTCCTTTTCAGCTACTTGTTTAGCAAAGCTCATCCCAACATTACCAGCAAGTGCTACGTTTAAGCCTGCCTTCTTTAAGATGTGATAGGTGAGCATACTCGTGGTGGTTTTACCATTAGTACCTGTTATCCCGATTAGTGTGGCAGGAGTATATCGCGCAGCAAATTCAATTTCGGATATTACAGGAATCCCATTTTCCTTAGCTTTTTGAACTATTGGAGCATTGTCAGATATGCCTGGACTCTTGATTATTTCTGAAGCTCGAAGAATCTTGCTTTCAGAATGAATATTCTCTTCAAATTCAATTCCTTTCAGAAGTAAATCGCGTTTGTAATTTTCTTTGATTTGTCCGTAGTCAGACACCCATACGTCGAAACCCTGCTTCTGAGCAAGAATAGCCGCTCCTACTCCACTTTCTCCACTTCCTAATATGACGATGAGTTTGTTCAATTATCTGAGTTTAAATGTGATGAGGGTGAAGATTGCCAGCATAATTCCAACAATCCAAAATCTGGTAACTATCTTAGGCTCAGCATATCCGAGCTTTTGGTAGTGGTGATGTAAAGGCGACATTTTGAATATCCTCTTGCCTTCACCAGTGCGCTTCTTAGTGTATTTGAAATAGCTGACTTGCATTACCACACTGAGGTTTTCAACTAAGAATATTCCGCAGAG
The DNA here is from genome assembly GCA_965368435.1 of uncultured bacterium. Lineage (GTDB taxonomy): Bacteria > Bacteroidota > Bacteroidia > NS11-12g > UBA9320 > JAHEKB01. The sequence goes on along the minus strand of CBDUMX010000059.1, from coordinate 5,712 downwards.
AATGGGCAGCAATAGCTCTTTTCTTATCATTAAAGCCATCACAGCTATAATTCCACCTATGGCTAAGCTTCCAGTATCGCCCATGAAGACTTGAGCGGGAAATGAATTATACCACATGAAGCCAATACAAGCTCCAGTAAATGCAGCGGCAAAAATTACCAGCTCACTTTGGTAAGGAATAAACATAACATCCAGATAATCAGAGAATAGAATGTTACCGCTGATAAAAGCAAGGACAGCTAGAGTGAATCCAATTATGGCGGAACTTCCCGCCGCCAGTCCATCTATACCATCCGTTAAATTCGCCCCATTTGAAATAGCGACTATAACAAAAACAGCAACTAATAAGTACACTACCCATGCCCATTCATTGGCTGTTTCTTTATCGAGCCAAAAGAGAATTTTAGAATAGTCGAATTCATGGCTCTTAACAAACGGGATAGTTGTAGTGGTACTTTTACTATCTATGGTATAGTATAGCTGATTGTTAATTTCTTTGATAGTTACTCCTTCTGGAGCTTCTTGTGGACTAGAGATTTTGTACTGATCTCTAACAACTACATTCTCATTGAAATGCAGCACAAGCGCCACAACTATTCCAAGACCAACTTGACCTATAATTTTAAATTTCCCGGCTAATCCTTTTTTGTCCTTTTTATAAATTTTGATGTAATCATCTACGAAGCCAATCAGGCCTAACCAAATAGTTGCGAAGAGCATAAGCAACACATAAACATTGGCTAAATCTGCAAAGAGTAGAGTTGGGATAATTATGGCTGCAATGATGATGAGTCCACCCATGGTTGGGGTTCCCTTTTTTGCATTCTCACCATCCAGACCTAATTGTCTGATGGTTTCCGCTGCTTGTCTATTTCGAAGCAATTCAATAAGGCGTTTGCCAAATAGCAAGGAGATAACCAGTGAAAGGATTACGGCTGCTGAAGCTCTAAAAGAGATATATTCAAAGACTCCCGCTCCAGGCAAGTCGTACATCTGATCTAGGTATCTGAATAAATAGTATAGCATTAGTTATGTATTAGTTTTAGGTTTCTATTCACTACTTCTTTATCGTCAAATGGCTGTTTAACACCTTTGATATCTTGGTATTTCTCATGTCCTTTGCCTGCTACCAGTATCACATCACCACTTTTAGCCAAACTGATTGCAGTTTTAATTGCCTCTTCTCTATCTATAATTTTTAGTACCTTTTTGAATTGAGCAGGCTCTACACCTTTCATCATTTCATTGATGATGTCTTCAGGTTCTTCATTTCTCGGATTGTCGGAAGTGATTATGACTCTTGTACTGTTTACTGCTGCAATGCGAGCCATAACAGGTCTTTTCTCCTTATCGCGATTTCCTCCGCAACCCACTACAGTAATCAGTTCTTCATTCTTGGTGCGGATTGCATTGATGGTATCCAATACATTTTGCAATGCATCAGGAGTATGGGCATAGTCGACTATAGCTGTTATTCCACCGTGTTTAGTGTGTTGGAATCGCCCTTCAACACTTTCTAATTTTGAAAGAGCTGTAACTATATCGAGATGATCTTTTTCAAGAAGGAAGGCTGTAGCGTAAACCGCTAAAACATTATAGGCATTAAATTCACCCACTAGACGCAACCAGCATTCTGTGCCTCTGAGATCGAGGAGCATCCCTTCAAAGTCGTGTTCTATTATTCTGGTTTTAAAATCGCTAAGCGATTTAAGGCTATAGCTAAATTTTGATGCTTTGGTATTTTGCACCATAACTGCACCATTCTTATCGTCGCGGTTATAAAGTGCAAAGGCATCAGAGCCAAGCTGATCAAAAAGTCGCTTTTTGGTATATAGGTAAGATTTAAAGTCTTTGTGATAATCTAAATGGTCATGAGTAATATTAGTAAAGACCGCAGCTTTGAAATTCAGTCCTGAAATTCTATTCTGATCAATAGCGTGTGAGCTTACCTCCATGAATGCGTATGTGCATCCCGCTTCGCACATTTCAGCTAGTAGTTCTTGGATGCGAATTGCGTTAGGTGTGGTATGGGTAGAATGAAAATCTTGGCCATTGATAGAGTACTTGATGGTAGACAGTAATCCAACCTTATCACCCATATACATAAAGCTCTCATAGAGCATGCTAGCGATGGATGTTTTGCCATTAGTACCGGTAATCCCTATCAATTCCAATTTAGAAGAAGGATTTCCGTAGAAATTGGCTGCCAATAAACCAAGAGCTTGAGACGAGTCTTCCGCTATGATGTAGCATACTTCGTCATTAGGTGTTACCACTTCTTCGCAGAGTATACATTTAGAGCCTGCAGCAATCGCGCTTTCAATAAAATCGTGTCCATCTAGTTGCGAACCTCTGAGTGCCGCGAACAAAACAGCATCACTGGCTTCACGAGAATCAAGGCTAAGAGCCTTTACTTCAAGCTCTGCATTTCCTACAATCTGTAGTGAGGGGATATTTGCTATGAGCTCTTTTACTTTCATATTCCCATTTGCAGATAGACTGTGGAACCTTTGCTTAACTTCACACCAGGCAGGGGACTCTGCTTTTTCACATGCCCATAACCGTTGACTTTCACTTTTACACCTTCGAGTTCTAGTGCGTATACTGCATCTCTAGCTCCAAGACCTAATAGATTTGGCATTTTGCCCGTACCTTGTTCGATAGCTTCAGACTTTTTAGCGTCGACATAAGAGCGCACCAGCGGCGCATTGCCTTCAGTAGAATTTGGAAGCGCAAGCTCATTAAGAAGGTATTGGATATCTGAATTATAACCGCTGATTAGATGAGGCAGGCATAAGGTATCTTTGGGTAACTCTTGCTTAACACTGATGGTATAAATTTTTTCAGCTAATTCTTTGAATACTGGACCAGCAACATAAGACGCGTAGAACACACCAGTACTTGGCTTATTAACCATCACCATTACTGAGTATACAGGGTTTTCAGCGGGGAAATGACCAATGAAGCTGGCATTGTATTGTCGCTGAGCTTGATAACCGCTACTGCTAGCAATTTGTGCAGTTCCGGTCTTTCCCGCCATACTAACTATGGAGGATTTAATGTTTTTTGCGGTACCGGTTTCAACCACATCCTTGGTGAAATCCAAAATGGTTTTGGACGTTTGTTCAGAACAAACTCTTACACCTTCGTAATCGATCTCGGTCTGTTGAACAATTAGACCTGCATCAGTCACTTTGCTCACCAAATGAGGCTTGAGCATTCTACCATTATTGATAATCCCATTATATGCTGTTAGCAGTTGCAGAGAAGTATGTTGATTTTCATAACCGATTGCAAGCCAGGGCAGTGTTAGGTTCGACCAGGATTTAGAAGATGGTTGGTTTAGGAAAGGCTCTGGTTCACCTAAGATTTCAACTCCAGTCTTTTTGTGGAGATCAAGTTTTTTAAGGTAAGCGATATAAGCCGAAGGTTTCTTTCTGTAGTAATCGAAGATGATTGAAGAAAAAGCGACGTTTGAAGAACGGGCAAAGGAAGTTTTGAAGCTTGTTTTCTCAGGACCGCCATGGTCTGAGTCTTTCATTGGTCGGCCGAAATACATGCGCACACCATGATGTAAGTCAAGCGTATCTTCGGGCTTTAGAATATTGTCTTCCAGAGCAGCCATAGCAGAAAACACTTTGAAGACACTGCCTGGCTCATAGCTTTCACCAATGGCATAATTATAAGACTCTGTTATTTTGCCTTCACCATAGTTTTTCAGATTCACTATAGCTTTAATCGCGCCGGTTTTAACTTCCATGATAATTACAGAACCGTGATCAGCATTGTGTTGAATCAGAGCGCGTGCAAGGGCTGCATGTGCTATTTCTTGAAAGTCGATATTGATGGTAGTATGAACATCTCTACCATTTTGAGGCTCGATGAGGTTCTCGTCGTTTATAGGTCGATAACCACCTGAAATCTTTTGTGCGAGACGTTTTCCACTTACACCGCCTAGGTCTTTATTGTAAGCGCGCTCCAAACCAACCCCTGGATTGTCTTTGGTGTGATAACCAATAGTTCTAAAGGCTAATTGACCTGCTGGACGAACACGCTTTGTGGTGAGTTCGCTTATCATACCACCTTTATACTTACCCATTCTGAAGATGGGCCACTGCTTCATCTCTTTGAGTTGATTGTAGTTTACATTTCTTCTGATCAGAAGATATCTACTACCTGAATTTCTAGCGCTTACCAAATATTTTTTATAGTAAGCAGCTGAGTATTCAGGAAACAGTGCACTCATCCTTTGGGCCAATTCTCCAACTTGGCGATTGAAGCTATCTGCATTAACTACAGTAGGATCAAATCGAACTTCGTAGATTGGCATGGAGGTAGCTAAAAGGCTGCCGTTATCTGAATAAATATTACCTCGAGTTGGACTAATGTCTTGGCGAATAATCGTGAGACTGTCGGATTGACTAAGCCACATCTTTCCTTCTGCCATTTGAATGGTAAACATTTCAATGGCCACCCAGATAGCGAATACGGCAACAGCGGCAAAGCAAAAAGCCACGCGCCAGAGTATGCTTTTCTTTATGTTAGTCAACTGGCACCTCCACTTCTTTTACTGCTCTATTAGGTTCTTTAATTCCTTTAGCTTCAAGGCGCTGCTCTATATTGGTTCTTGAGCGCTTTTGTATGATCTCAGATTTGAGCGTGATATTCTCTGCACGCAATTCAACTAAGTTCTTTTTAGCCTTTTCGATGTCTCTAACTATATTGTCAGTTCTATGTGTTAAGTAGATATACAGAAGAGCTATGACACAAACGAAGAGGAGGTAGTTAATCCACTCTGTAGTAAACAGTAATTCCTTAGTCTTACTATCTTTCTTGCTAGCTGTCATATGCGTTCAGCGATTCTTAATTTGGCGCTTCGAGCTCTGGGATTGGCTTGCAATTCTTCTTCAGAAGCTATAATAGGTTTGCGGTTTACGGCTTTAAACAAGGAATCTGAGTTGCCATAAGCATCCACTATACGTTCCCCTTCTAAATTCCCAGTATTTATAAGGTTTTTAACTAGTCTATCCTCTAAGGAGTGATAGGACATTACTACAAGTCGACCTCCAGGCGCAAGCAGATCTGCACTTTGACTGAGCATTTCTTTTAATGCGCTCATTTCGCCATTCACTTCAATGCGTATTGCCTGATAAACCTGAGCCAACTGTTTATTTCTAAACTTACCCGATAGGTGTTTAGCAACTGCCGACTCAAGATCTTCTACTTTTTCAATTGGTTTGAGTTTTCTGTACTCACATATGGAGCGAGCAAATGCTTGAGCCCCATTTAACTCACCGTATTCTTTTAGAAGCTTAGTTAGGCTGATTTGATCATAAGAGTTCAGAATTTCCTTAGCTGAAACTTCTGCTTCGGCATTCATGCGCATATCTAAATCGGCGTCTTCAAAACGGAAAGAGAAACCTCTATCACCTTCATTAAACTGATGCGAGCTCACACCGAGATCTGCCAGTATTCCATCGACCTTATCTACTCTATAGTAAGCGCAGAAATTTTCCAGATACCTAAAATTGGCATTACAGAATTTTAGTCGAGCATCATCAACTCTGTTCTTCACTGCATCAGCATCTTGATCGAACGCTAGTAGCAGGCCGTTTTCGTTGAGATTATTGAGCAGCGCTTTAGAGTGCCCTCCGCCTCCGTAGGTTACATCGACGTAGACGCCGCCGGGTTTGATATTCAATCCATTAATAC
>CBDUMX010000058.1:0-11533 GCA_965368435.1 uncultured bacterium | reverse complement strand
AGAATCATTGATGGAGAGATTAATAAAGGTGATCACGTAAAGTTCATCAACACTGGAAAGGAATATCATGCTGACGAGATTGGGGTATTAAAACTAAATCAAGAGCCTAGAAAAGTAGTTAAGACAGGAGACGTGGGGTATATTATCTCAGGTATTAAAGAAGCGCGCGAGGTTAAGGTTGGAGACACAATTACACTCGTAGACAATCCTACAAAAGATGTTATCCAAGGCTTTGAAGACGTAAAACCCATGGTATTTGCTGGAATATATCCTGTTGACACCGAAGACTTCGAAGAATTGCGCGACTCTATGGGCAAGCTTCAATTGAATGACGCATCTCTAGTATTTGAACCCGAATCCTCATCAGCCTTAGGTTTTGGTTTCAGGTGCGGGTTTCTTGGGATGCTTCATATGGAAATTATCCAAGAACGTTTAGAGCGTGAATTCAATATGACCGTTATCACTACTGTTCCAAACGTTAGTTATCACGCTTTTCTCAAGAATGGCGATATGTCTATTGTGAACAATCCTTCTGATCTTCCCGATCCTAATCATTTAGACCGTGTTGAAGAACCTTATATAGGAGCTCAAATCATTACTGCAGCAGAATATGTAGGCGCCATAATGACATTGTGTATTGAAAAACGTGGAACACTTAGAAACCAAGTCTACCTAACCAGTAATAGAGTTGAGTTGTCTTTTGATATTCCATTGGCAGAAGTTGTATTCGACTTCTACGATAAACTGAAAACCGTTTCACGTGGCTATGCGTCATTTGACTATCATCCAATAGAATACCGCTCATCGACTTTAGTTAAGCTAGATATTCTTATTCACCATAAACCGGTTGACGCACTTTCAGCAGTGATTCACCGAGATAAAGCTTATTACTACGGTAAAAAGATATGTGAAAAGCTTAAAGATCTTATACCTAAGCAGCAATTTGAAATTCCAATTCAAGCTGCTATTGGAGCTAAAATAATTTCACGAGAGACCATTAGGGCTCTTAGAAAGGATGTAACTGCAAAATGTTATGGTGGCGATATTACCCGTAAACGAAAATTGCTGGAAAAGCAAAAGAAGGGTAAAAAGAGAATGCGCCAAGTTGGGAATGTTGAAATTCCACAAAGTGCGTTTATGGCTGTACTGAAGATAAACGATTAATCCTGATAAGTTAAGATTCCTTGTGCGAGCCAATTTGCAATGGCTTGTCGATTATTCACTATCAAAAGTCGCTTTTGATCAAATTCGTTAGTGATATTTCCCAATTCTATATAAACACTTGAAGGAAGAGCTTCTCTAAGCGTATGTAAATTTCTACTTTTAACCACGCCTCTATACCCTCTGTTCTTCTGATGTTCATCGTACTCAGACTTTATTGTTGTATACATCTGATTTGCTAGAGCTTGCCCTGAAGTACTGCCGGGATAATAGTAAAAGAAAATATCAACTTTTTGCGCTTCATACCTACTATCAATATGAATCTCAATCACTCTTTGCACTTTAGCTCCTTCATTCTTGTGCTTAGCGTAAAGCTCGTTAATCTTAGCAGTTCTTTGTCGCAGACGCTTTACATGATTATAAGGTATTTTCTGATTGTACCAGACCGTTTCGTCTTTATCCGCCTCAAGATATTCTTTATCTCTAATTCCATCATCATCTCGAGTTATCATATAAACAGTTGCACTGTGTTGTAATAAATTTCTAGCCAGTCTGAGGGTTACATCATACGCATATTCATCCTCACATAGTTGGTGGCCATCTTTGTATCCAATGGCCCCAGGATCTGGCCCCCCATGTCCGCTTATCAGATAATATACATGCCCTTTTAGTTTTTCAGAATAAATTGGCGTCTTTTCATAAGCAGTCCCAAATATTGGAAAGGTCTCGTATCTCAATATGGTTTGAACAGCGTCGTGATCATGTATATTCGCAGTGTCTGTTGGTGCACTCTGGTCAGCAATTAATTGCACAATTTCGTCAGATGGACAATACAATTCGTGCACAGGGACCCATAGTTCTTTATCAACTCGAAAGTCTTTAAGCCTAAGACCAATTGCAAGCATTTTCTCATTGTACTTTTGAATTCTCAATGCGGTTTGATAATCATCTATTCCCAGTGTTGACCTAATGCTAGTTCCATTGTATTTGTATTTATAAATTGGCAGCTTATAGTTCTTATCCAAAATCAAGAAACTCGTAGATTCCAATTTATTGAGGTGAAGGAAAGTATCGAGGTTACAATCAAAAGATGCTAAATCAAACCTATTCATCACTACTGTAATGCCATCTCCACTTCGGGCTTTAATTTCAACATACTCAACCGCCAATGAAGCAGTAGAAATAAACAGGCATAATGCGCTGATTATAAGAGATTTAATAAAGTTAAATTTTCCACCCATATGTTCCTGTGAGAGGAACAAAGGTAAAAGTGCCGTGTGTGCTTTTCTTGTATTCATTTTCACCAATTCTTTCTACTAGTATCATTTTTTGGACATGCTGATCTCCTACTGGAGCAATCAGTTTGCCTCCTATAACTAATTGTTCGGAAAGAATTCTCGGTATACTGGGTGCCGCTGCGGTCAATATTATCTTATCGTAAGGACCACTGGCAGCATGCCCTGCAGACCCATCGCCAAATATGGTATGAATCTTCAAGCCCAGCTTTTTAAATAGCTCTTGTGATTTAAAATGCAATTCGCGTACCGTTTCTATACTATAGACCTCAGCGCCAAGAACACTCAAGATAGAAGCCTGATATCCTGAACCGGTTCCTATTTCGAGTACCTTATCTCCTTTTTCTATGCTGAGTAATTCTGTTTGACGTGCTACGGTATAGGGTTGTGAAATCGTTTGTCCGCCTTCTATAGGGAATGCAATATTCTCATAGGCTTTGTCCTCAAAGTCCGCCGGAAAAAAGAAATGTCGAGGTACATGCATGATTGCTTTAAGCACCTTATCTGATTGAATTCCAGCATGTTTTAAAGTTTCAACGAGCTGTTTTCTTTGACCTTTGTGTTTGTATGAATCTTGAAGCAATGTGTTTACAATTTAATACGCACCCTTTACGATTGTTTTTAGCGCGACTAAAAAACAACATTATTTCGTAAACTAGAAATCAATAGTTTGAAAACAGGAATAATAGGCGCAGGGAATTTTTCAAAAAAGGTATTTAAACTACTAAACACCTTTAAAGATATTGAGGTTATTGGCGGTTATGACTCTATTACATTAAATGGTTTTGAGGCCTTCAACCATATTGAAGATTTGATAAACTCTGTAGATATGGTTTTGATATTAGATCCAATTGCTTCTGATTTCAATACAATTTCAGAATTGGTTAAAGAGGGAAAGCACGTTTATGTTGAAAGTCCTAGTTTGTGTTCTAGACAAGATTTAAGAAAACTTGAACTCTTAGCTTACGAAGCAGACGTAATAGTTCAAATAGGTTTGAAACAGCGTTTTTACGATTTTTACAGTGATTTAGTAAAATACAATCTCGTACCTAGAATCATCGACAGCAATAGGTTTATGAAGTTTAATAAGAATTCAACCCAATTATCTGTTATTGATGATCTAATGCTTCACGATATTGATGTAAGCATCAAACTTGCCGGATCTGAAGTTAAATCAGTTTACGCTACTGCTGTTGGCGTTTATTATAAAGACCCAGATGTTGTTAATACTCGCATTGAATTTTATAATGGATGCGTTGCCAATCTCTCAGCAAGCAAAATATCAGATAAGAATAAACATCAGGCAAAATTTTTCCAAAACAATACATACTGCTCCATTGATTATATTGAGCAATTATTAAAGGTGCAAAACAATAATTCTGAGCAGAATGATGTCCCCGAAGAACATTGGGGTGTAAAAACTACATACAATCAATCAAAAGATTCCGACGGTTATATATCCATTTTGGGAAAAGAACTAAAATCGTTTTACCATTGCATAGAAACTAAATCAGACCCTGATGCAAGCATATCGCAATATTTGCAGCTAAAATCAGTTTCTGATAAAATTAAAGAGCAATTAGAACGAAACTTCATTACAAACGCATAATTCCTAAGCTAATTCTTATTAGTCTTATTGCAACGCTTAGTGCCTGCGATAAAGAGGAACCTATACCTTCTTATATTTCTATTGATGCCTTTAGTCTTGAAACTAAAATAGATGGCAGTCAAGGGAGTTCTGCGCATGATATTGTAGATGCATGGGTGTATGTAGACAATAAATTCATTGGCGTATTTGAACTTCCTACTCAAGTTCCAATACTTGCAGAAGGGAAGCATGAGATTAGCTTGCTTGCTGGAATAAAAAAGAACGGTTTAGCTAATAAGCGGGTAATTTACCCTTTTTACTCTTCTTATATTACTGAGGTTGAATTAATTCCAGGTGCTGTACTTAAGATGGAACCTGTAGTTGAATACCGGGATTTTGTAACTTTCTTATGGAAAGAAGATTTTGAAGATCAACACATATCCATGGAAAAAAGTGGAAGCTCAACAACTGTCGACACCATGAGAATAACATCGGACCCTTTACTTGTTTTCGATTATAATGGCACTAGCAGTAAATACTCTGGAACAGCTTTCTTAGATACGGGATATCAGCGATTTGAATTTAGTACTAACCAATTATACGACATTCCTCGCGCAAAAGAGGTATACTTAGAATTCAATTTCAAAGCCGATGAAGAATTTGTAGCCGGCATCTATCCTATTACTGGAAGTGTAGTAACGGGTGTCCCTATTGTCAACTTCTATGCAACAACAGAATGGAAAAAGGCCTATGTGAGTCTAGCCGAAGATGTTAATAGTTCTGCGTACCAAGGCGTAGATTTTAGAATATTCTTTGCAGTAACTAAGAACAATGCTAAGACATCCAATGTATATTTGGACAATATAAAGTTAATACACTTTTGAATAAGCGGCTTCTTACTATAAAGTATTTACTTCTTGATTTCCTTGCAGCAGCCTTGGCTTGGGGGCTTTTTTACATTTACAGAAAACTCTGCATTGAAGGCAATATTTCACTTAACGATTTCGATCAAGTTTTAGCTGATTCTAAACTGTATTATGGACTCATACTAGTACCTGTTTTTTGGATTGCACTTTACACTATTTCTGGGCTTTATAAATCCGTTTATCGCAAATCCAGGTTGCGAGAATTCATGCAAGTATTTAGTGTATCAGTGATAGGTGTAGTTATCTTGTTCTTTGTTGTTTTAATTGACGATGAAGTTGTTGAATACAGCAACTATTACCATGAAGTACTCTCCCTTTTTATTTTCCATTTCACCTTCTCATCATCTTTCCGCTTTCTGATTTCTTCAGCCATTGCAAGCAAAATCCAAAATCGAATTATAGGATTTAATACCTTGCTCATTGGAAGTGGTAATAAAGCAAAATCAATTTATACAGAACTCCGTACAGCAAAAAAATCTGAAGGGCATTTTTTTAAAGGATTTATTAAAGTTAGTGATGATGTTAATTCCCTCAGTGAATTGCCAGAACTTGGAAAATTAGAGGATTTATCGAAGCAGATTGACGAACACCAAATTCAAGAGGTAATAATAGCAACTGAACGAGAAGACAAAGAATTGCTAACCAAAGTGCTCAACCAACTGAATAGCGAACGCGTTGCAGTTAAAATTATACCGGATTTGTATCAGCATTTGGCAGGCATGGTAAAGATGGGGAATGTATTTGGAGCAATTCTAATCGAAATAGAAACTGACATCCTACCTCCATGGCAAAAAGTATTTAAAAGGACTTTTGATATTGTTTTTTCATTGTGCGTCCTCCTTTTAGGATTACCCCTTTATATTCTCCTTGCCCTACTTGTAAAAACAGGAACTAAGGGTCCTATTTTTTACCGACAAGAGCGAATAGGTTTACATGGGAAACCCTTTGATATTATTAAATTCCGCAGTATGCGTCAAGATGCCGAAGCCCTTGGTCCACAATTAAGTAGCGAAAAGGACCCCCGAATCACTAAAATTGGCAGGTTTCTTCGCAAGACACGTTTAGACGAAATCCCTCAATTCTGGAACGTTTTAGTGGGAGATATGAGTTTGATTGGTCCGCGACCAGAACGTCAATTCTTTATAGATCAAATCACCAAGATTGCGCCTTATTACACTAGATTACACAAAGTAAAACCGGGAATTACCTCTTGGGGTCAAGTGAAATTTGGCTATGCTGAGAATGTCGAAGAAATGGTTGAACGTCTGAAATACGATTTACTTTATCTTGAGAACATCTCGCTACAGTTAGATCTGAAGATATTAATATATACCATCCTCATTATGGTACAAGGCAGAGGGAAATAGCTAGGAGTTTGTGGGTATTGAGCGCTTAACTAAAGATTATTATCGCGTTGAAATATTGAAATTAGTGGGAAAAAGTGTTTCCCAATATATTTGCTCATGGGGAGGAGGTGGTGGCCCCCGTGCCAACTAAGCAAGCCTGAAAGTCCTTATATAACAAGGCTTCACACGAATACTTACCAAACTATTCAATTTTTCCCTCCTTTTAGAATAAATTCGCTCCATGCCTTTTGAATTTATAAAAGTAAACCATAGCTACGCTCAACACGTCGCTCTCATCCAGTTAAATAGACCAAAAGAACTTAATGCCCTTAACCTGCAGCTAATGCTCGAAATTAAAAGAGCACTCATGCAACTCGATGAAGACGATAGCGTCCGTGCCATTATCATTACCGGAAATGAACGCGCTTTTGCAGCAGGAGCAGACATCAAACAAATGGCCGGAAAAGGAGCAATAGATATGCTACTAGTAGACCAATTTAGCACTTGGGATCAAATAAGAAAGACCAAAAAACCAATGATAGCCGCTGTTAGCGGATTCGCACTCGGAGGAGGTTGCGAATTAGTGATGCATTGCGATATGGTTGTAGCTAGCGAAACCGCACAATTTGGCCAACCTGAAATTAAAATCGGTGTGATGCCTGGAGCTGGTGGTACTCAAAGACTCCCTAGAGCGGTCGGTAAAGTAAAGGCTATGGAAATGGTGCTGACTGGAGAATTTATAGACGCTGAGGAAGCTCTTCGCATAGGACTCATTAATAAAATTGTTCCTGTTGAATTATACCTTTCTGAGGCCCTAAAAATGGCTCAAAAAATTGCTACTATGTCCCCACTTGCCGTTCAGCTTGCAAAAGAATCCGTTCTTAAAGCATTTGAACAACCTCTGCAAGAGGCTCTATTCTTCGAGCGTAAAAATTTCTATATGTTATTTGCAACCGAAGATCAAAAAGAAGGCATGAATGCCTTTGTAGAAAAGAGACAAGCAACATTTAAAGGAAAATAATTTATGAAAAATCTATTAATTACTACTCTGCTATTTACGCTTGCTTGCAGCTCTTCTGAAAACCATCAACCTTCCGCATTTGACATCAATCACATTGATCAAAACGCTGATCCATGCACAAACTTTTATAACTATGCCATTGGTAATTGGCAAAAAAATAACCCAATACCAGAGACTGAAAGCAGATGGATGGCTTTCTCAATTCTCAATGAAGACAATCGACAAAAATTATTAAAGATTGTAAATGAACTTGAGAAGAAAAAAAACCTTAAGAGCGGTTCTGACGCCCAAATTATAAGGGATTTCTATAAATCCGGTATAGATACCACAAATCGTGAAAAACTTGGAATAGCTCTTCTCCATCCTATTATAAAGGAAATTAAGTTTTCAGACAGACATGAAGATATTATTCACTTGTTTGGAGAACTTGCTCCCATAGGAATAGGAACCCCGATTAATTTTGGAGTCTCAGCCGACAAAAAAAACAGCAAAATAAATGCAATCTATGCTAGCCAATCAGGATTGAGTTTACCAGACCGCGATTACTACTTAAGCGATAAAAAAGAGTTCATTGAGTATAGAAAAGCATATGTAGAACACATTAACGCTATGATGAAAATAGCAGGATTATCTATGAGTTTTGGCGATAAAGTGTTAGATGTAGAAACCAAGATTGCAGAAATAAGTTGGACAAGGGAACAACGACGAGACCCTGTACTGACTTATAATCCTACGCTTATGTCTGATTGGAATGCTAGTTTGAAAAACCTACAACCCAACATCATTTTTAAAACCAGAGGCTTTAATGATACTGATTCACTTATTGTTAATGAGCCTTCCTATTTTATAAAACTGGATTCTTTATTAAACCAGATTTCAATTGCAGATTGGAAATATTACCTCATTTGGAAAACGCTGCATTCATATGCAAATGTTTTACAACTAGAGCTGGAAAAAGAAAATTTTGATTTTTGGTCTACCACTTTGCGTGGAACTGAAAAAATGAAAAGCACCAATGAGCGCGTTTTTAATCAGCTAAATGGTCAGCTAGGTGAACCATTGGGAAAACTTTTTGTTCAGAAACATTTTTCTGAAGAAAGCAAATCCTATGTGATAAATATGGTTGAAAATTTGAGATCAGCCTACAGAGCTAGTATAGAGGAACTAGAATGGATGGGTCCTGAAACTAAAAAGAAAGCTATAAAAAAACTTGAATCCTTCACTTATAAAATTGGTTATCCCGATGAGTGGAAAGACTATTCCTCATTGCAAATAACTCCTGATAACTATGGCGAGAATACCATGAATGTCAGAATGTTTAATTTTCAGAGAATGCTGGAAAAGCAAGGCAAGCCTGTCGATAAAAAAGAGTGGCATATGACACCACAAATGGTGAACGCATATTACAGTGCAAGTAATAATGAAATTGTATTTCCTGCAGGTATTCTGCAACCTCCATTTTTTCACAAAGATTTTGATCATGCAATTAATTATGGCGGTATAGGCGCGGTAATTGGACATGAATTTTCTCATGGATTCGACGATAAAGGGAGCAAATACGATTGGGATGGTAACCTCAACAATTGGTGGACTAAAGAAGATCGCCAGCGTTTTGAAGAACTAGCAGCTAAACTTGGTGATCAGTATTCTAAATACTCGCCTGTTGATGGTTTTTATGTTAACGGTGAAATGACCATGGGTGAAAACATTGCTGATTTAGGAGGAGTGACACTTGCATATGCTGCTTTGCAAAAGCAGTACAAGGGTGAATTCCCTGCCGATATAGATGGATTCAATTGGCAACAGAGATTCTTTTTTGGTTGGGCAAATATTTGGAAAGGAAATATTACTGAGCAGGAACTGATTGCTCGAATAAAATCTGATAACCATTCACCTGCTGAATTCAGAGTTAATGGCCCCTTGGTTAACCTAAAACAATTCAATGAGGCTTTTGGTCCTTGTTCAGATAAGGCTATGCATAAAGCAGACAGCCTTAAGATAAAGATTTGGTAGAGAGCATCTTCAAGGCAGAGCCAATATACTTAGTAATATCGCTTGCAATCATTGTCAATGAAACATTTTGATTGAGATAGGTCTCTGCTGCCAATGCATGCACATATACTCCAATTACAGCACTGTCTATTGCGCTGTACCCCTGAGCTCTCAAAGATGCAATAACCCCCAGTAAAACATCCCCACTCCCTGCGGTGGCCATAGCGGGATCTCCATTGCTATTGAAGTACATAGTCCCTCTGTCGCACACTATAGTATGAGCACCCTTCAGCACCACTATGCAGTCATACTTAATGGAATACTCCCTAAGTTTTTGTAGCTTTTCAACTTCCTCGGACCATTCTCCTACTAATGCTTTGAATTCACCTTCATGGGGCGTTAGTATAGCATCTGAATTTTTCAATTCAATATGCATACCGTATGAACCCACTATACGTAGAGCATCAGCATCTAATACTACTGCTTTGTTGTGCTTTAATAATTCCGAAAGTAGCAAAGCACTTTTATCATTTACCGACATCCCTGGTCCAATTCCATATGCTGTAAATCGAGTATTATCAAATTCAACAACCTCCAAATTATCTTCCCCAGCCTCAATATACATAGCCTCCGCTAATCTTGACTGGAGACCAAGAACTGCAGTTTTGGGTATAAGGTCTGTAACTAGACCACATCCAGTTCTAAATGCGGCCTCTGAACTCAAAATAATTGAACCGGCCTTACCATGGCTGCCTCCTACTAAAAGCAATGAACCTTTTTGATATTTATGAGTAAATTTAGCATCTTGAACTAGTTTATTGACAATGTCACCTTGTTCAACTAAATACTTATACCCTTCATAAACACCCTTTTGTAGACCTATATCCAATACCTTGAAGTCTCGGTAAAACCCATTGGAATATGGTAACAGAAGGCTCAACTTTGGACAATGAAAGGTGTAAATCATATCTGCGATCACACAGTTTGAACTTGATAAACTAAAACTAGGAATATCGGGCATACCACTTGGCATATCTACAGAAATTACCGTACTTGTTGATTGATTTATCTCTTCAACCACTTTACTGTATTCTCCCGACAATGCTCGATTTAAACCGGAGCCAAAAAGAGCATCGATTAAAATATCGCATGCTTGGTGACCTCTGAATTCAGCTAAATTTCCAATGGGAATGCCTAAGTTTTTAATTCGTTCAAGATTGGAAGTAAAATCTGCGGAATACGATGCACTTTGAACAGGTACAAAAACTTCAACTTTCCTATTATCAGCATGTGCCAGCCTTGCCACTACCAATCCATCTCCCCCATTATTGCCAGGACCACATAAAACAATAATTGACCGAAATGAGTAATCCGATACTATGTTTTCATATAATCGACTTGCAGCCCTCTCCATCAAATCTAAGCTTGAAATCTGTTCAGATTCAATAGTTTGCTTGTCTAAAGCTCGGATCTGTTTGCTATTTAAAACAGCTATCATGATTCAAAAAATGCTGAAGCACGAATATAGAGGTGGAAATATTAATTAGAATGGTCAACTCTTAATCAAATGAGCTCCATCCCCTTGCCTTCTCGAACAATGTAAACCTCAGATTCAGTAGCATCTATTACGGTTGAACCCGTATTATCACCAGCACCCCCATCAACTATAGCTTCAACTTTATTGTTCCATTGCTCGTAAATCTCTTCCACTTCAGTCAAATAAGTCTGTATTTCGTCTTCAGAATGAATGGATGTGGAAACTAATGGGTTTCCTAATCGCTCAATAAGTGCCTGTACGATTTCATTTTGAGGTATTCGAATTCCTATTGTCTTTTTGTTCTGTCTGAATATTTTAGGAACACTTGAACTTGCGGGTAAAATAAAAGTGAATGGGCCAGGGAGTAGCCTGTTCATCAATTTATAAGTAGATGTATCAATGTGGTGAGTGTATTTTGACAGATTACTTAAATCTTTACACAATATAGAAAGGTTTACCTTATTTGGTTTCTTCCCGACAAGCTTGCAGATTGATTCAAGCACTGATTTGTGATTGAGATCTCCTGCTAATGCGTAAATCGTATCGGTAGGAATTATAATAATTTTCCCTTTTTTCAAAAGGCCTACAAGATGATCTATTTTCCTCGAATCTATGTTGTGAGGATATATTTCAATGAGTTCGCTCAAAGCTTAAGCTAATACGGCTT
>CBDUMX010000057.1:0-11592 GCA_965368435.1 uncultured bacterium | reverse complement strand
CTACATCGCAAAGGGTTTACAGGTAAAGGAGTTAGACTGGCAGTTTTTGATGGAGGATTTTACAATCTCGATTCAATACCAGCATTCGATAGTCTTTGGATTAACCAGCAAATCATTGCGACTAGAGACTTTGTTTTAAATGATTCTCTGCGATACAATCAGAGTGCACATGGGATGCAGGTAATGAGTTTACTGGCCTCACAATATAAAGACTCTTTAGTTGGTGCTAGTCCACATGCTCATTATGTTCTAGCAAGAACTGAACAAACCGGTAGTGAAACACATAGTGAAGAATTTAACTGGCTCAGAGCGATGGAATGGGCCGATTCTATTGGTGTTGATATAATCCACAGTAGTTTGGGCTATTCTTTATTCGACAGTCTAGAAGGCGATTATACCTATGCCGATATGGATGGTGAAAGTACTATAATTACTCTAGCAGCAGAATTAGCTGCTAGTCGCGGAATCTTTATTACCAATAGTGCAGGTAATTCTGGTAATGATCCGTGGAAGTATATTACCGCTCCTTGTGATGGCAAGCATGTATTATGTGTAGGTGCTGTCGACAGCTTTAGAGTTAAAGGAGGTTTTTCATCCTTTGGCCCCAGCGCAGATGGCAGAGTTAAGCCTGACGTTATGGCCATGGGCGTTAGAAACACGGTTTTCACTCCAAATGGTCTGTTGCGCACGGGAAGTGGAACCTCATTTAGTGGTCCAATCATAGCTGGAGCTGTGGCTTGTTTAATGCAAGCTCATCCTAATCACAGCAATGAAGCAATTTATCAAGCCGTAATTCAGAGTTGCGATAGATACCTTAATCCCGATAGTGCTTACGGCTACGGCATTCCAGATATGGTTAAAGCCGATAGTCTTCTGAACAGCTTTGTCAATATAAGAGAGTACAAAGAAATTGAATGTAAACTTTACCCAAATCCCGCTCAAAACAATCTAAAGGTAATCTGTGATCCAGGGGCAGAGTTTAGCATTTATGATATTCACTCAAGAATTGTATTAGAAGGGGTCCTATTCAACTGGTATAATCTATTGGATATCAGTGAACTGAGTAGTGGAACTTACATTATTCAACTCAGAACGAAAGTTGGACAAATTAACAAGAGAATAATAATTAATTAGCTCTAGAATAAGTATCTGGCCACTAATCGTCCAATATGAATCACTGGAGCGGTCTCAGATTTTCTTCCGTCATAACTCAAGACAATTTGAATACTATTCGCTAGTCTTTGCTGGTAGTTTATATTCCAAGTTGCGTTATTGCCATCTTGCAATCCTCTTAACAGTTCATATCCGAGTGTGGTCCCCACTTCTCCATTATAATTGACTTTAACATAACTAAAGTCAGCCTGAAATGAACTAGCGCTTGCCTTCGTAAACTTTATGCCAGTTCCCAATTCCAGTTTATCCGCTGTCTCTCCCCCATAACTTTCGCCATTAACAGCTTCGTAATAGGACGTTCTGATTTCAAATCTAAAGGTATTGCTAAGTTGAAGCTGTACCTTGGGTTGCACTTCTATATATTGATAATTGTAGTTTCTTATACCAAAGAATTCAGAGCTATACTCCTTGGCACCATTGATAAAGGCAGTTCTAATGGTCCATAATCGTTTGATATTGACTCTGATGTTCAATTTGTTTTCTATAGAACTTCTAGCATCAAAACCATTAGTTAATAGTATTTTAGATTGATTGCTCAAGAAACTGTAGTCCATTCCAAATTTTGGGTTGGAACGGTTGTAAAACAATGTAGTTCTAAAGCTGCTGCTTCTGTTGAGAAGATTGGTATCTCCCAATTCATTATTGCCAAATTCTACTAATTTACCGCTTTCAGGAAGTGATTTTTGCTCAAATAACAATGTAGACAAACTGTAAAACTTACTAATTAAATTAGGTTTGGCATTTTTTGATCTAAATAAAGCAGCCGGATTAATTTCAAAAGTTTCGCTAATTTTAGTGAGCCTACTAGTAATAAAGCCAGCAACTGGAGTAAATATCTTAATGTAATCCGCTCTGCTCTTATCAAAATCTGAGGCAATCTCAAATTCATCTAAAGTCTTCACACCATTACTATCGTAATCATTCCAGATGTAAATTCCATTACCTGCCTGAACTTGTAAGTATTGAAATTCTCTGCGCTGTTCTTGGCCTGTACCCACTTGTATGAATGTTTTCGTTTTTATCAATTGTTGGATGAAACTGAGATCTAATTCTAGGCGAGATTGCAGCGTGTTTTGAGGAGTTCCAGTAAAAAAGCTGCTATCAATAATTTCCAAATCTCTATAGGCTGTTTGTATGCTAATCTTATCATAGTTTTCAAACATATAAGAGACACTAGCTGTAAGGTCCTTCCCTATGGTTGCAGTTTGGAGGCTTTCGTCTTTTACTCTACTATCATTTCGTTGCCCTACTGTAAATTGATATCTCAATTTGCCCTCTCCATTATCTCGTAAGAATAATTCGGTTTGATTAAAAGCATAGGTTGAGGCTGTGAGGCTGTCAAAATCACCGAGTTTAAAAATACTTGATTCTAAAGTGTTTTTTGCACCAATTACAAGATTCCAAACATCCTGTTCAGCAAATGCCTGCCAACTTGTAAATTCATTTGATAAAGTATTTGAATCAATGCGATCTTCAGATTGTAAATAATCTACACTCGTCCCTATTCTACTGTGCTTCCATCCATAAGCAGCTGCATTATTCCAATTTATACCATTGAACAAAGTAGGTTTTATATAGGTGGATAAAGACGATGAAAAGTATCTATTTGGGCTTTGCTTAAATTCAATGCCTGCATTGGCAATATGTTCAAAGGAATTGATAATAGAAGATACTAAATCAGGATTACTTACTATTTTATTCCATTGCCTATTGAATTCAACAGAGCGATAGCGTTCCACATAATTAAAACCATTGCTCACCAATTCATAATCTACTTTATTAGAAAATTTCCATGAAGAATCTTTAAGCATTCGGCTCGACTTGCGATAGAGCTTAACACCATAACCGCTATTGTCATCGTCGTTTATTGGTGAAAAGGTATTTTGATCATATTGGCTCACGGATAACTCAAGTCCGCTTTCTGTGCTTTTCGTTCTGAATTGGACTCCTAGATTAAACATATTGAGTTTTTTAGGAGCAATTAGTAGTTCTACGGGCAGATAATCACCTTGTCCGTCGCCAATATATTCAAAGACTTTACCATTTGCTGCCGATTTAACTTGTATATAACTCCCGTTTCCAAAACCCACATTGGTAAAGCTCACTTCATAGAAAACGGTATCAGATTTCGGATCGCCAGTATAAACATATATGAACTGCCCTAAAGAGTCAATTCTTCTGTACATTATCCTGTCGGGATTAAAAACGGGAGTGGCATTGACATTTGGAATGCTCGCATTTTGATCTCCCACAGCACGCAATAGCTCAAGGGCTGTTAAACCAGAACTTGAATCGAAACCGTTCAGACTTTGTTGAAACGGTTGATTTTTCAAGTCCATTTCATTGAAGTAATTAGCGTAGACAGTCCATCTTTTCTTGCCTACAGATGCACCTGTATGCAGAACAGATCTTGCGTAATTTCTATCGGAATATTGAAACTCCACAACTATACGTGAGTATCTGGTAATCAAAATCTTAGGAGTGAAAGTGATTTCTCCGCTATTGTAGTTAATGACATAATCATTGTCTTCTCCGCGCTCTAATAATCGACCGTCTAAATAAAGTTTCTCGGTTCCTGCAATAACAATGATGAATATCTCACCATTGCTGCCGCTAAGCCTGTATGGACCCGAGTTGCCGTCAATCCCATCAATCTGATTCCTACTAAATCTACCTCTGGAAATGGCCGCTTCTGCTTGTATTTCAGTCCTTAATTCTCCACTGTATTTTATGGTATTCAGCTGAATTCCCCGTGATTTTTTGTAATAATTAACGAAATACGACTGTGATGGTCGCTGCATCAAAAAATCACCAACGGTAAGTGTGGTACTGTCCTTTCTCAGGGTAATATATACCTGGTCGAAATCCTGAATTTGCTGAGTATTACCTTCGGGCTGTATAGGGTTGTTTTCATCGCTTATAGCCGCTAAAACTTCTACATCATTGGGCAGTAAACCGCTGATTCTCAGATTTAAGTTTGAGTTGACTACTATATCTTGAGCATTTCCAAAGCCTATACCTCTTGATATATTTCCACTAGTAGAAAGCTTCCCGAAATTACTATTTAATCTGTCTTTTTCAGGGATATAGTTAAATGGGTTTTCTTGATATACCTGTTGAATTAATTTAGGATCCTTATTTCTGTATAGCTTGCTTATATGTACATTTCGGTAATAGATAGTCACTGAATCGACCATGTCTGGAGCTAGCCATATTAGACTATCGTTCCTGAAATTAAAGTCTTTATCTACTTGAAAACCAGGAATTAGTAAATACTCTGGATCTACCGTAAGGGAATCAAAACTCAATACTTCATTTTGTTGAAGTTTTATTTGTTTAGTGCGGAGGCTAGACCATTGTGCGCTTGAAAGTAAGCACAGCAATAGCATAAGTATAGAAGATAGTATCCGCATTAAGAATGAACAAAATAACGCGAAATAAGCGCGCAGAGGTATCTAAAATACTCAGCTTGAAGTAAAATTGTCTATTATTCGGGATTTATCTCTGCTTCTTTGGGAAGCTCCGCTATTTCTTCGCCTTTAGCGTCTGTAATCAGTCCATAAGACATATACAATGAGGTAACTATTACAACCCAAAGTATTATTCCCGGTTTGAAAGCATCTATTTGAGCATTAATAGGAATACTATAAAAAAGCAAGACTGTAATTAAACCTCTAGGCGCCACATACATCAAGACTTCGCTCATTTTATTCGCAAATGCTTTTAAAAGTAGAAATCTCACCATTAGAATTAGTATAAACGACATTAAGCTGATTAGAATAACGCTTATATCCACTAAGGAACTAAGATCAATTGTTAATCCAAATACTATAAAGAAAAATGTGCGAAGGATAAATGCAGTTTCTCGGGTAATAATGTGAAAATCCTTTTCCATTTTAATGAATTCAATGCGGGTTATGAGATTTGCAAGAGGCCCTTTAAAGAAGATACTGTAATTCTTGAGTACTAGTCCAAAAACTAAAATTAGGATTAACGGACTTAAATGCATCATTTTACCTAAGGCGTATATCAGTATCAAAATAGAAATGAAAAAGAAGAGCTTCACTTTGGCATTCAAGAATTTGAAGAGTAGAATAAGCCCTATAGCAACTAGCAGAGATATAACAATGGTGAGAATCAGACTGAGAGAGAATTCTCCCAATGACCCAATTATATTGCCGCTTTCCACTACATTTAGGGATAAATAGAACACCATAATTCCTATGATATCTGAAATACAACTTTCATAGACTAAAAACTCCTTTTCGCTAGTACTGCGAAGATTTCCAATACTAGGAATAACAATGGCACTAGAAATCACTGCCAATGGAGCAGAATAAAGCACGGCGTGTTTCAGATCCATTTCTAGAAGGTAATAAAAGAGTGTTGCAATGGTTACTATACTTAAAACTACGCCAAGTATGGCCACTGCAGTTGCCTTCAAGATTAGCGGCCTTTTTTCTTTACTCAATTCAAGATCCAGCGCACCTTCCAAGACTATCATTATCAAACCAACTACTCCCAGTATTTCTAATGCGGGAAAGAAATTGTAGTTATACTCAGGATAGTATTTGAGAACTTGACCGATAATAATACCAGTAAGAATGAGCATAAGGACAGAAGGAATATTTGTTCGCTTAGCTATTTCTCCGTATGCATAAGACAATACTATGGCTATGGATAAAAATACTATAATGAGGTAACTCGACATATTCAGCAAAGATATCCATAGCCTTCGGAAAATTTTCATCTAAAAATTCCTTAAAATTGAAGCATGTCTGAAGCTATCGAAAATAGTCTACACGGAAATAAGAGTTCATTTGTTCAAAGAATTCAAGTATATCTAGGGGAATTTGTTTACGGTGGTATTGATGGGGCCGTTACAACTTTTGCTGTTGTAGCAGGCTCCGTAGGAGCTAATTTGGATAGTTCAATTGTAATAATTCTGGGTTTTGCCAATTTATTAGCAGATGGCTTTGCAATGTCGGTTGGCGCTTATCTTTCAACAAAATCTGAAATTGACAGATTTAAAAAGAATGAAGCCATTGAATATTGGGAAGTTGACAATTTACCTCAAAAAGAACGAGACGAAGTAAAAGAAATATATGAGGCCAAAGGATTTGAGGGAGAACTATTGGAACAGGTGGTAGATGTTATTACCTCGGATAAAGACCGCTGGGTAGATGTTATGATGAAAGAAGAGCTTGAAATGACCCTGGATTCCAAATCTCCTTTGAAAGTTGGAGCAACTACTTATGTATCTTTTATAATAATGGGACTTATACCACTAGTAGTTTATGTTACAGACTATACCCTTATTACTATTTCTAAGCCATTTTTATGGACAGCGATTTTAACGGGATCATCATTTGCTCTTATTGGATATTTAAAATCTTACGTAAATGAGACAAATAAATTGAGAAGCATTATTGAAACCTTAATTTTAGGAGGTTTAGCTGCCGTAGTGTCGTATTACGTTGGTGATTTATTAGAGCATCTTATAACAAAATAATTTGACCGATAGGTAGATAATAGTGTAAAATGTGAAAATATTACTATATTTGTAGTACTACTATTATTAACCATTTTATAACTACTACTATGAAATCACGTGTTTCCCTATGTAAGTTGTGTGTCACTTTGATAGTGATATTCTTTACTTCTCACGCGTTTAGTCAAACGACTTTTATTCCTCAAACAAGTACTTGGAAGTATCTGGATGACGGGTCTAATCAAGGTACATCTTGGAGAGATTCGGGCTTTAATGATGCTTCATGGGCTTCTGGTTCAGCTGTACTGGGGTATGGAGGTATTAATGGCAATACAGTAAGCACTACTGTTAGCTATGGACCAAGCTCTACAAACAAGTACACCACTACCTATTTTAGAAAAGAATTTACTGTGTCAGCTGCACCGTATACTTATATATACTTAAATCTATTAAGTGATGATGGTGCTGTTATTTATATTAACGGCAAAGAAGCATATAGATATAATATGCCTTCCGGAACAATAAGTTATACCACATTTGCAAGTGGTGCAGTTTCTGGATCCGATGAAGGTGATTATACAGTATATACCGTACCAGACACTTTCCTAGTAAATGGCACAAATGTAGTTGCAGTTGAAGTTCATCAAAACAACCTTACTAGCTCAGATTTGGGCTTTGATCTTGAAGTTTCTGCTGAATTTATTGATGAAATTGTATCAGCCGGAGGTTCTTGGAATTATTTGGATGATGGATCTAATCAAGGAACAAGCTGGAGAGATTCTGGTTTTAACGACGCATCATGGTCTACCGGTGATGCCGTGCTTGGGTATGGAACTTTAGATGGCAATACCGTCACCACAACTGTAAGTTATGGAGGTGATGCAAATAACAAGCACCAAACTACCTATTTTAGAAAAGAATTTTCAATTTCAAATCCTTCATTTACCCATTTAGATATCAACTTACTGGCCGATGATGGAGCAATAGTCTATATCAATGGTAAAGAGGCTGTCCGATATGGAATGGCTTCAGGAACTGTGAGTTATACAGATTATGCAACGTATACAGTTGGGGGCACGGAAGAAGGCGATTATACACTATATACTGTTCCCGACACCTTCTTGGTTAATGGTGTAAACACCATAGCCGTAGAAATACATCAGGTAAACGCTACTAGTTCAGATTTAGGTTTCGACCTTTCTCTAGCAGGTAAAAATGTTAAGATTGCTTATGGAAGGCTTTATATGGACTTCAATGCCTCCGGGACCTACGACGACGGAGATGGAAACGGCTCTGGCGCTGTAGAAATAATGATGTTCAACGACGCGGACTCTAACGGAATTTATACCGCGGCAGAAAAAATAGACTCTACTTTAACCGATCCTTTGGGATATTGGACAATACAATACAGTGATACCTTAAGACATATTGCCTTTAAACTCGACATCAATGATGTTGACG
Source organism: uncultured bacterium (assembly GCA_965368435.1). Taxonomy (GTDB): domain Bacteria; phylum Bacteroidota; class Bacteroidia; order NS11-12g; family UBA9320; genus JAHEKB01. Next base: position 3,467 of record CBDUMX010000057.1, on the reverse strand, counting down.
CCGCAACAATTTTAACAACAGATACTGCCTTTGCATTCTTAACAGATACTGTTACCACTGATACTGTATTTGCATACTTTGGTATGTTAGGACCTAGATCTATCTGTCTATTAGTTGCAGATAATCAGGATAATGGAGATATTGATCAATACTATATGGTTAATCGCTTAAGCGGTAAAAACCAGTGGATAGCAGAAATAACAGGAATTACATCTATAGAAGCAATATCAGTTAAGTTGGGATTAGATACAGTTTGGGCATTTGACGCAGGTCAGCTGGGTTGGCTCGATCTGCAGACAGGGGCATTTAATGCTGTTGGCTCCGGACTTGGCGATGGAGACGGGCTTATCAATGGATCTCCTACTACTCACACTTTTGTTGATATTGATGGTATGGCATTTGATGCGGTGAATGATATTCTATATGGAACTGAAAAAACTACAACTGGTAAAGATTTACTAGTAGCCATTAATAGAGGAAGTGGAACACTAATACCGGATTTCTTTGGTGCGGGTGTTGACTTTGTAACAATCAGAGGTACAGGTGTTAAGGATGATGTAGATGATATCGCATTTAATCCTATAACCAATGAATTGCTAGCAATTAACAATCAATCCAATGGTGATTCAACCAGATATATTTCTATCAACGTTTCTACTGGTGTAGGAACTGTAATCTCTATTGCCGGAATTGGTGATATGGAGGGAATGGATTACTATAATAATGGTGAACTTTATGCAACCACAGGAATTGTGGCTAAAACGGGCTACCCTGCAAATACTTTCTATTCATTAGATAGAGCTACTGGGATTGGAACTAAAGTAGATTCACTACGCGAAAACGCAAATGATGTGGAAGCTTGTGGATGTTTAACTGGTCCAGCAGCTAACATGATAACCGGAGTTGTATTTTACGATATTGACTCTTCTGGAACTTATAATAAAGCAATTGATTCCATAGAGAGTTCTGTTATTGTTTACTTATACCGAGATGCAAATGGCGATGGAAATATCGATGCTGGTGATTATGTAATTGATTCAGCATATTCAGATGGTGCAAATGGGATTTATATTTTCCTAATAGACAGTATGGGAGATTTCTTAATGCGTCCACAAATCAATGGTACACCTTTACAGAATTATAATGTCACAACCAATGACAGTCTCAAGGAAGAAGCAAACTTTGTGAATTTTGGAGAAGTTGATGGTAAGAACGATTTTGGATTCCACATTTCAGCAGGTACACAACCTGTTCTCCCAGTTACTTGGCTGGAAGTTGAAGCTATTTGGCAAGAAAAGGATGCTTTAGTGTCTTGGACAACTGCTAGTGAAATAAACAATTCTCATTTTGAAATTGAAAGATCATTTAATGGTACTGATTTTGAAACAGTTGGAATTGTTGCAGCTGCTGAGGCTAATGCGCAATTGAACACTTATACGTTCACAGATCTGACAATATACATGGCTACAAAAGACTTTGTTTACTATAGAATCAAGCAAATTGATAATAATGGAAATCACAGTTATTCTTCCACAGCAGTACTAGAAAAAGAAAACTTCTTTACTGTTTTAACCTGGCCAAATCCTTTTGAAAATGAAATTTCCATTTCTATTGACAAAAATTACAATGAATTAGAGCTTGAGTTAATAGATATTACTGGCGCGAGCATTTTGCAACGCAGCTATAGTAGTTCAGAAAAGAAAACACTAACAATTGCTAATCTGAATCACCTGAGTCACGGAGTATATTATCTCCGTATCTCAAAAGACGATGTGGTAACTGTTGTTAAACTTATCAAATAAGTAATGCACAAATAGGGAACTAACGCCTGGCTGTAATGGTCGGGCGTTTTTTTTATATGAGAGCTTTGCCTGTCATTTCTCCTGCTTGTTTTAAGCCCATCAGTTTTAAGATTGAAGGAGCTACATCTGCTAAGACACCATCTTCACAGTGTTTTACCTTATCATCAATAATAAAACATGGCACTAAATTGGTGCTATGTGCGGTGTTCGGACTTCCGTCAGGATTTACCGCTAAGTCGGCATTTCCGTGATCAGCAATCACAATGAATGAATAACCGTATTCTTTACCAGTAGTAATCAATCGCTGAGCGCATGAGTCAACAGTTTCGCAAGCTTTTTTAATAGCATCAAAAACCCCTGTATGTCCAACCATATCTGGATTGGCAAAATTGATGCAGATAAAACCGTATTTGTTGAATTTTATTCTCTCTTCCAGATCAGCAGTTAATTCCAAAGCACTCATTTCGGGTTGTAAATCATAAGTTGCAACCTGAGGAGAATTAACCATAAGCCTCTCCTCTCCTACAAATGGCTTTTCTCTCCCACCATTAAAGAAAAATGTTACATGTGGGTATTTCTCTGTTTCTGCTGCACGCAACTGTTTTATACCAGCAACAGATATGAGCTCACCTAAAGTGTTTCTCAAATCCTCATCTTCAAATAATACTTCTACATTTTTAAAATTTTTATCGTAGGTGGTCAATGTGAAATAATGCAAAGGCAGGGTGTGCATATTGTATTCTCGCATATTTTCTTGCGTAAGCACTCTAGTAATTTGTCTGCCTCTGTCCGTTCTAAAATTAAAACACAAAACGATATCATCTTCAGCAATACTTATTAGGCCTTCTCTGGTTTCTATCAGAGCTGGCTTCACAAATTCATCACTTATGCCATTTTCATAAGAAGCTTCTAATGCTTGTTCTACACTTTTATAGCTATTGCCCTTCTTATTAACCATTCCATCATAAGCTATCTTGGTTCTTTCCCAACGCTGGTCTCTGTCCATTGCATAATACCTTCCGCATAGGCTGGCAAATTGTGCTTTACCTAATCGTTTGTCTGCTTCAACTTCCGACAAAAATTCAATTCCGGAATGAGGGTCTGTATCTCTACCATCGGTAAAAGCATGAATATATGTTTGTTTGTCCAGTTGTTCTTGTCCAAGTAAACTACATAGTTCTATCAGATGTTCTTGGCTGCTGTGCACTCCTCCTTTTGAAACCAAGCCCATGAGATGAATTTTGCGGTTTGGATTCTCTTTAGCCAAGTTTAAAAGCTTTTGAAAGCTTTTATTGCTGTTTAGGCTTTTCTCTTTAAATGCTTTATTGATGCGCACCAGCATTTGCCATACAATTCTACCTGCACCAATATTCATATGTCCAACTTCAGAATTTCCCATCTGACCTTCCGGCAGGCCTACATTCTCTCCAAATGTTTTGAGAGTGCAGTTTGGAACACTAGTATATAAAGAATCTATGAAGGGGGTATTAGCTTGATAAATTGCATCTGATTGATCCTTTTTCCCAATTCCCCAACCGTCTAATATCAAGAGAATGACTTTGTTCATAGAATTCATGGCGCAAAGTTATCTGCTTTAACTTAAAACGTCTTTTTTTGAATGTAACAAATTAAAAGTTTGTCCGTTAGACAATAGAATTGCGACTC
>CBDUMX010000056.1:0-11615 GCA_965368435.1 uncultured bacterium | reverse complement strand
ATATTTTATTCTGAAAAGCACTGCTTATTTAATAATATTGAAAACTATATCGTAAAACTATGAAACAATTTTTCGAAAGATATAAAACACATTTGATCATTCTGCTTTCCATAATAGTGATTTCTTTCGCTTATGTGCCGGATGTTCTAGATGGCAAGGTGCTGTCTCAAAGTGATATCACACAATATAAAGGTGCAGCCAAAGAATTCAATGAATATGGCAAAAAGGGAGAACGTATCCTCTGGACAAATTCTCAATTCTCAGGCATGCCAACCTATCAAATCAGTGGAGTTGCAGGAGAGAACCCTTTGCAGTATTTAAGGCTACCTAAACGCCCACTAACATGGGAAAAATTGTTTCTAATGCTTTTCTGTGGTTATATCATGTTTATTTCTTTCAGAATCAAGCCCTGGCTGGCCTTCATAGGAGCTATAGCAACAACTTTTGTCACAGGAAATATGACGGTTATTGAAGCTGGTCACAATACACAAGCTCTTGCAATAGCTTATCTCCCACTAATTATTGCAGGTATGCAATATCTGTTTAGGAAGCGCTATTTGCTCGGATTTAATTTGGTAGCTGTAGGCATGGCACTGCAACTGGTAATGAACCACGTTCAAATAACCTATTATACTGGAATAATCATAGTTATTTGGATGATCTTCCAGCTATATGAGCACATTAAATCTAAGAATTTAAAGCATTATTTAATAGTTTCTGGACTTGCTTTAGGCGGTGTTATTTTAGCACTGGGTGCCAATTCTCTTAACTTAATGCTGACTCAAGAATATGTAAAAGATACAATCAGAGGGAAATCAGAAATTACAATAACACAAGACGGAAAACTTAGTGAGGAACCACCTAGTGATGGATTAGCACGCTGGTACGCATTTCAATGGAGTAACGGCTGGGATGATTTAGCAGCGATGGTAATTCCAAATTATGCGGGTGGCGGAGCAAATACTGGCCTTTATTACGGCGCATTGCCTTTTACCTCCGGACCTCAATATATGGGTGCTAGTGTTATTTTCTTAGCTCTATTTGCGTTTTTACTCATGTCGAGCTACAAACGCTGGTGGCTACTAGCAGCTATTCTGCTTGCAATTGCCCTGTCGATGGGTAAGAACAACTTTGTTTGGCTAAACGACTTCTTCTTTAATCACGTACCCTTCTACAATAAATTCAGAGCGCCTACTATGGCCTTGACCATAGTACAAATATGCTTGCCTATTATGGCCATCATAGGTTTGAACAAGTTTTTAAATGGGGAGCAAACCGAAGAAGTTAAGAAAAAGTTAAAATATGCCGGAATAGGCATGGGAGCATTTCTATTAATACTTGTATTTTTTAGTGGGATATTTAACGACTACAGGACTCCTCGAACTATAGACCCAATAAGTGGTCAGGTTGTTGATGATAGAGATCAAGATCTAATAGATAGGTATAAATTAAGCCCAGAACAATTTGAGCAGAATGTAGTTCAAGAGCGTATTAAACTTCTAAAGAATGATGGATATAGAAGTTTGTTCTTTTTTGCCATTATCTTCGGAATACTATGGTTCTACCACAAGGGTAAATTGAAGTTGAACGTGAGTTTAATACTTATCGGTGCATTTATATTAATCGATTTCTGGTCCGTAGACAAGCGCTATTTGAGCAGTGAAAACTTTAAAACTAAACGTCAAATCGACAATGAAGTCCCTCCTACTCAGGCAGATCTAGCCATTATGCAAGATCAAAGCCATTACAGGGTTTTAGATTTACTACAAAACCCCATGAGCAACACAAGAGCATCTCATTTCCATAAATCAATTGGAGGATATAATGCTGCCAAACTGAGAAGATATCAGGAATTCTTTGACTGGTACGTAAGCAAGGATTTGCAATCTGGAAATGTAATGAATAGCAAATACTTAAACATGTTGAACATGAAGTATGTAATTTATTCAGCAAAACAAGGTGGGGAAGCACTCTATACAATCAATCCTGGAGCTTATGGCAACGCTTGGTTCGTTCCCAATATAAAAATGGTAGCCAATGCTGATAGTGCGATACTCGCTTTGGCGAATTTCGACCCAACACAAACCGCTATTGTAGAAGAAAAGCACAAGGATGTGATTACATCTATGCAATTCCCAACTGATAGCAATGCCACTATAGAACTGGTTTCCTACCACCCAGAAGAGATGAAATACAAAAGCAAAAGCAATGTTGATGGTTTTGGGGTTTTCTCTGAGGTGTATTACGATAAAGGTTGGAATGCATATATCGATAATGAACAGGTAGACTATGCACAGGTAGATTTTATACTTAGAGGTCTAAACATCCCAAAGGGAGAGCATGAGATAGTATTCAAATTTGAACCAGAGACCTATAAAAAAGGAAAAACTATTTCTCTTGCATCTAACGGCATCATTTACCTGATCCTTATTGTCTCTCTCGCTTTAGGAATTAGAAATGAGCTGAAAGCACAATGAAATTTAGTGATATTCCGGGACATGTAGGAGTTAAGGCTCAGCTAATACAGAACATCAAAAAGGATAGGATTGCTCATGCGCAATTGTTTCTAGGACCTGAAGGTAGTCATAATCTCAGTTTAGCACTGGCATATATACAGTTACTATTCTGCGCAAATCCTAGGGAAAACGATTCTTGTGGAGAATGTAGTTCTTGCCTCAAAAACTCAAAACTTACCCATCCAGATGTTCACTATACCTATCCAAGTTCTGGTGCTAAACAAATAAGTACAAATTTCATTGAGGACTGGAGGAAAATGATTTCAAGCAACCCTCTGATGAACACTGGCGATTGGATGAGTTCTATCGCCAAAGATGAAAATAAAGCGCCGAATATAACACGAGAAGAGAGCAGAGATATACTCTCAAAACTGAGTCTCAAGCCCTTTGAAGGAGAAGCCAAAGCGCTTATTATTTGGATGCCAGAATACCTAGATAAAATTGGCAATAGTCTGCTCAAAATCATAGAAGAACCACCTCAAAAAACTTATTTTATACTGGTAGCTCAAAATTTTGATGCCCTACTACCCACTATCACCAGTAGAACTCAACTCACAAAAATTCCATCATATACTAATGCTGAAATAAAATCAATTTTAAGTGAGCGCTATAAATTAGATGAAGCTCGAGCCGAGAATATTTCATTTCTAGCAGATGGCAATTTGAGAGAGGCGGTTATGATGGTAGAAGAAGTTGAAGATAATTACTCTGAATTATTTCGAGAGTTGATGCTTGCATGCTTTCAAAACAATCTGAATACTGTAAATAAAATAGTAGATGAGTTAGCAAAACTTGGCCGAACACAAATTCAGCTGTTTTTGCAAAACGGACTTAAAATACTACGAGAAACATTACTATTTAAAAGTATAGACGACTATGAAATAAAGTTTGTTGGAGAGTACAAAGATTTCATCAAGAATTTCTCAAGAACCTTGAATGCAAAATTGATAGAAGACAGTTATACAGCAATAAACGAAACCATTTACCACATCGGTAGAAATGCAAATGCTAAAATTTCACTCTTTCATCTATCTTTGAGCCTTCGACATAATTTCATACGGAAACAATAACCTTCGGGTTTTAAGATAAAGAGATAAAGAATGGGATGCGGATCTTGCGGAAATAATAATGGAAGTCATAGCCCCGGCTGTGGTCAAAATGGTGACTGTAGCACAGGGAGTTGTAATAAATTAAATGTCTATAACTGGTTGTCTGATATGATATTACCAGAAGACTACAAACCTTTTAACATTGTAGAAGTGCGTTTTAAAGGGAGTAAAAAACTCTTCTTTAAGAATACTGAAGGACTTGACCTCTTTACTGGTGATCAGGTCATTGTTGAATCCGATTTCGGATACGACCTAGGCAAAATATCTTTAAGTGGCGAATTGGTAAAACTCCAGCTCAAGAAATACGGTGTAGATGAAAACAGTTCTGAAATGCGCAAGGTTTTGAGAATTGCCAATGAAAAAGAACTTGAAAAGTACAACGAGATAAAAGCAAAAGAGGCCAAAGTTTTAGAACGCGCTCGAACCATCGCAATGAAGATGAATCTTCAGATGAAAATCAGTGATAATGAATTTCAAGCTGATGGCAAGAAGGTCACATTTTTCTATACCTCAGAAGGGAGAGTAGATTTTAGAGAGTTGATTAAAAGATATGCTACGGAGTTTAAGTCGAGGATAGAAATGCGACAAGTAAGCTATAGAGAAGAAGCTTCTAGACTTGGTGGTATAGGAAGTTGTGGTAGAGAACTCTGCTGCAGTACTTGGTTAACAGATTATAAAGTGGTTTCTATGAGTTCTGCAAAGAAGCAGAATCTTTCAATTAACATGCTTAAGCTTTCTGGCCAATGTGGTCGACTCAAATGTTGCTTAAACTACGAGCTGGAATTGTATCATGAAGCGCTTTCAAAGTTTCCTAGTGAAGACGTTAAACTAAAAACAGAAGCTGGTTTAGCTAGCCTAAGAAAAATCGATATCCTAAAAGGGACTCTGTGGTATTGCTACGAAAAAAGTTTCGATTGGATTCCACTGAAGTTGGAACGCGTACTAGAAATTATTGAAAAAAATAAAAAAGGAGAAATTCCTGTTACCTTAAGCGACACAGCAAAAGGGGCTGAAATAGTAAATAAAACTATTGAGTTTAAAGACGACTTATTAGAGACCACAGACCTTACCAGAATGGATCACAAAAGAGATTCCAAACCAAAAGGTCGAGGTAGAAATTCTAGAAACAAAGGGAGAAATAAAGGTCGTGGCGCTAATCGCCCAGTTAAAGCGGAAGCGAATAAAGGCCAAAGTGATAAGGCAGATTCAAAGGGACCAAAATCTTCTAATCAGAATAGAAATAAAAGAAGACCTAATAAGAAAAGACCTAACAAACCTAATCAAGGTCCGAACAACAATCCTGCTAAGGAATAAGCTAAGGTTTCATTTTTACTCTATTTTGTAAGGAGCGTGCAAGGGTGATTTCATCGGCATACTCCAATTCGCCTCCAACAGAAATACCTTTGGATAAGGTACTCACTTCAACATTCAAGTCTTGCATTTTTCTAGCAATATAGAATTCCGTTGTATCTCCTTCCATAGTTGAACTCAAGGCAATGATTACTTCTTTAATTCCGTCGTCCTGAACTCTTTTAATTAAGTCCGGAATTTTAATGTCTGAAGGACCAACACCATCGAGAGGAGATATCAAACCTCCTAGCACATGGTAATGCCCGCTGTATTGCCCTGTATTTTCTAAGGCAATAACATCTTGAAAATCTTTAACAATACAAATGATATGTTCATCTCTAGATGGCGAGTTACACACTGAGCACAAATCGCCATCACTTAAGTTGAAACACTTTTTGCAATACTTAGTATTGAGGCGCATGTCTTGAATTGCTTTACTCAACTCCAAAGTTTCGCCTTCTGGTCGTTTTAATAAATACAAAGCCATGCGCAAAGCACTTTTTTTTCCTATTCCAGGAAACATTGATAATTGTTCTACCGCTTTGTCTATCAAGCTTGATGAGCTACCCAACATATAGGCAAATGTATAATCTGACTTAATACATACAACAAATTGGTAAATCTTGTGTTTATTTAAGGCGTTAAACCATGGCACCTTTAAGCGAAATATCAAAAAAAATCAACATCATTACTAAAACTCAGTATCACGGTCTGAAGAATAATCAACATGTATTCTCTTATATCATACAAATTGAAAATCATTCAGATCAGCCCATAAGATTGCTGAGACGGAAGTGGTTGATAAAAGATGTCTTGCACGAAACACGCGAAGTAGAAGGTGAAGGTGTAGTTGGTGAAACTCCAACAATACTTCCAAGTAGTAGCTTTTCCTACAATTCTTGGTGTCCGATTATTTCAGAATTTGGTGAAATGAGCGGCTATTATACTTTTATCAATACATTGAGCAATGAGGAATTCGAAGTTGAAATTCCGGCTTTTAACCTCATAGCTAAAGATCTAGCCAATTAAAGTATAGGCTATACCAATCGCTCCTACTATCCAACAGTAATACGAAAAATACCTCAATTTACTGCGCTTGACAATTTGGATCATCCATTTACACGCCAAATAACCGCTGAATAATGCAGCAATAAATCCTATAGCTGTTGGAAGAATTTCAAGATCAATTGCAGAACGGTCAACAGCACTCATTTCTAGAATGTCTTTTATTTCCATTGCCATAGCGGCAAATATTAGAGGGAGCACCATTAAGAAACTAAAGCGAGCCGCCTTTGCTCTACTTATTCCTAATAGAACCGAACTCGCGATTGTTGAACCAGAACGGCTAATTCCCGGTAGGATTGCTATTGCCTGAACCACACCTATTACCAGCGATCTAGGACCATTTACACCTTCTTTTGGTTCTTTAATTCCATCGGATATAAATAGAATTATTCCTGTGAGTAGTAGCATGATGCTGACAAAAAATACATTGCTATCAAAAAAGCTATCAATCCAATCTTTTAGTGTAATTCCAACCAAAGCAGCTGGCACCATAGAAATAACAATGTATAAGATGAACTTCATTTCATCATTCCATTTAAAAGCAAATAAGGCCTTTATAAGTTGAATAATATCTTTCCAAAAAACTATAATGGTGCTCAAGGCAGTAGCAAAATGAAGTACAATGGTAAAAAGTAGACCTTCTTTCAACTCAATGCCAAATAAGGCTTTGCCAAGTTCAATGTGTCCGCTGCTACTAACTGGAAGAAATTCTGTTAGACCTTGAAGAAGGCCAAGTATAATAGCCTCAATTAGACTCATCGGTTGATGAAGGCTTTTTCAAAATAGCAAATACCTCTATCACAAATCCAGCAATAACAACTATAGGTGCTAAGGTGGTTTTTCTGAAATCGTATATATTTTCTTTACCGTACATCAGCACAAAGCCAACTATTATCACTGCTATTCCAATGAGCATTAACTGATAATTCTTCTTATCAAAAATGAAATTAAACTCAGGTTTAGCGCTTTTTGCACTTTGGGCTTTTTTGCTGTCTTTAGATTTACTCATGGTACTATTTCAATTAAACGCCTATTGATGGCGCTTTTGTATTGGACAAATTAAATAAATATCCAGCAATATGAGTCAACATAACACACATTATTCATCTAGGAGCTAGTTTGTTGAATCTTTAGGCAAGATATTTTTACTTAATCCGTAGCTTTGCGCCTTCTAAATTCAATGGCTATATACGATTTTAAAACGATAGAGAAGAAGTGGCAAGAGTATTGGAAAGCTAATGATTCTTATAAAACAGTAGAACGTGAAGACAAACCAAAGTTTTATGCCTTAGATATGTTTCCATATCCATCAGGAGCGGGACTTCATGTTGGACACCCCTTGGGATATATAGCATCAGACATTGTTTCAAGATACAAAAGGCTGAATGGCTACAATGTTCTGCATCCTATGGGATTTGATGCTTTTGGACTTCCAGCTGAGCAATATGCAATCCAAACTGGTCAACACCCTGCTATCACTACAGCGGAAAATCTAGCTCGTTATAAAGAGCAATTAGGGCGTATTGGTTTCAGTTTTGATTGGAGTAGAGAAGTGCAGACCTGCGATCCGAAATATTATAAATGGACGCAATGGATATTCTCTCAATTGTTCAATTCATATTATAATACTAGATCGAATAAAGCAGAAAGCATTGATCAACTCATAAGCATTTTTGAAATAGAAGGTAATGTAAATGTTGAATATCACGGAGAGGAATGCCATAAATTCACCTCAGAAGATTGGTCTTCTTATACTGCAAAAGAAAAGGAAGATATTCTACAACATTATAGGCTAGCATTTTTAAAAGAAACTAGCGTGAATTGGTGTCCTGAGCTAGGGACTGTTTTGGCAAATGAGGAAGTTAAAGATGGGCTATCAGAGCGCGGCGGTTATCCTGTGGTTCAGAAGAAAATGACGCAGTGGTATCTCAGAATTACAGCCTATGCGAATAGATTATTGGCTGATCTCGATACTATAGATTGGTCTGATTCACTTAAAGAAATGCAGAGAAACTGGATTGGCAAAAGTGTCGGAGCGCAGATTAAATTTAAACTTAAAGCTAAGCCAGAATATTTAGAAGTATTTACCACAAGACCAGATACCATTTTCGGTGCGAGTTTTATGGTCATCGCTCCGGAGCACGAGGTCGTAGACTTATCAACCTCAGATCAGAAGGCAGCGGTTGAGGCTTATGTGCAACAAGCAAAAAACAAATCTGAGCGAGAACGCATGATGAATAAGGAAGTCAGCGGAGTTTTCACTGGCTTATATGCGCTTAACCCTTTCAATCAAAAAGAGCTTCCGGTTTATGTTGCTGAATATGTTTTGGGTGGATACGGCACCGGGGCAATAATGGCTGTACCGGCACATGATGAACGCGACCACGCCTTTGCTAAAAAATATAATCTAGATATACTGCAGGTAATTGATCATGAAGAAGCTATTGATATACAGGAGCAAAGTTTCGATTCAAAAACGGGCAGATTGATAAATTCTGATTTCATCAATGGATTGCAAGTTCCCAATGCAATAAAAGCTGTTATTCAGTTAGCAGAGGAAAAAGGATTTGGGTTGGGTAAAACCAATTTCAAACTCAGAGATGCTGGTTTTAGCAGACAACGTTATTGGGGAGAGCCATTTCCTATAATTTACAAAGATGGTATTCCAAGCTTAGTGGAAGAACTTCCAGTTGAACTTCCTGAAGTGGAAAGCTATAAACCAACTGGTACCGGTGAGAGTCCACTAGCCTCAGTAAGCGAATGGGTGAATACTTCAGAAGGAAAGCGAGAGACAGATACTATGCCAGGTTGGGCTGGTAGCAGTTGGTACTTTTTAAGATATATGGATCCACATAATACTGAGCGTTTTGCCGACCCAGACAAATTAGCGTATTGGAACCAAGTAGATTTATATATCGGAGGAACGGAACACGCCACAGGGCATCTACTATACAGCAGATTTTGGACCAAGTTTTTATACGATCTCGGTTTTCTAAGCTTTAATGAACCGTTTAAAAAGCTGGTAAATCAGGGCATGATACAGGGAGAATCTATGATATTGGATATTGATGATAGATCTATTCACGTCCCAGTGCATATGGCTAATAAAGATGCTTCATTGAGCAAAGAGCAATTTTTAAAAGTTCAAGAGCTCGATTCAAGGTTTGAAGGCATTGCTATAGAGCAGTTAAATTGGACAGACAATAAAACTCAGTTGAGGGTACAAGGTGAAAAGATGTCAAAATCTAAATTCAATGTAGTTAATCCAGATGATGTTTGCGATGAATACGGTGCGGATACCTTAAGGCTTTACGAAATGTTCTTAGGTCCACTCCAAGACTCTAAACCTTGGAGCACGCAAGGAATTGACGGAACACATCGCTTTTTAAAGAAGCTTTGGTCGCTTTTCTACGATAATGACAACAATCTGCGAGTGAGTAATGCAGATCCTAAGGCTGATGAGCTCAAAAGCTTGCACAAAACCATTAAGAAGGTAAATGAAGACATTGAAAACTTTTCATTTAATACCTCGGTAAGTCAATTTATGATTTGTGTGAACGAATTAAGCAGTAGTAAATGTGAGTCTAAATCCATTTTAGAGCCTTTACTTGTTTTATTATCGCCATTTGCACCTCATATATGCGAAGAGCTTTACGAAGCAATAGGCAACTCTCAATCAATTACTGAAGCTAGTTGGCCAATTTTAGATGAAAGTCTATTGGTTGAGAATACAAAAACATATCCGATTTCCATAAACGGTAAAACCAGAACACAAATTGAATTGTCATTGGATTTGAATAAAGAACAAATACAGGAAGAAGTCATGAAAAACGATATTGTTCAAAAATGGCTTGATGGCAATCCCCCTAAAAAAGTAATTATTGTACCTGGTAGAATTGTTAATATCGTTCTATAGATAGATTTAAATTATATAATTTCGAAGCTCAAAACAAGAATATGCAAACCTGGCTCAACATAGATCAAAATTCAGATTTCAGCATCCACAATCTCCCTTACGGCGTTTTTAACCGAGATGAAAGTCCAACACCTGGAGTGGCAATAGGAGATTACATCATAGACCTTAGAGCATGTAGTCACTTAGGAGTGTTTGATGATTTAGAATTCGATAAAGCGGTATTCGACAGCGAAGTATTAAATGATTTTATTGGTACAGGTAAATCAAATTGGTCTGAGGTTCGCAAATGCCTGCAATCTTCGCTTTGTGATACAAGTTCAATCCTTCACGAATTTAAAAGCAAGATACTGGTAAATAGAATCGAAGCTGAGATGTTAATGCCTATTCAGATTGGAGATTATACAGATTTCTACAGCAGCATAGAACACGCTACCAACGTAGGTAAGATGTTTAGACCAGACAATCCTCTCCTTCCCAATTGGAAACACATACCTGTAGGATATCACGGCAGATCTAGCTCTATAGTGATAAGTGGTACTGATTTAAAAAGGCCTTATGGTCAAACCTTACCTCCAGACAGTGAGCAGCCGGTGTACGGACTCAGTAAGCGCGTTGACCTAGAACTCGAGATGGGTTTTATTATTGGAAAAGCGAGTAAACTTGGTGACAGAGTGAATGTACAAGATGCTGAAAATCATATCTTTGGCAAGGTAATATTTAATGATTGGAGTGCACGCGACATTCAAAAATGGGAATATGTCCCTCTCGGACCATTTCTAGGCAAGAATTTTGGAAGTACTATGTCGGCTTGGATAGTTACCATGGAAGCGCTAGAACCATTTAGATGCGAAAGCGTAACGCAAGACCCCAAAGTTTTACCTTACCTCCAATATGAGGGTAAGAAGAACTTCGACATCAATCTAGAGGTTGATTTAATTAATAGTAAAAATGCAGTAACCACAATCTGTAAGAGCAATTTCAAGTATATGTATTGGAATATGGCACAGCAAATTGCTCATCACACAGTTAACGGCTGTAACCTGAATATCGGTGATTTAATGGCAAGTGGAACTATAAGTGGCAAAGAAAAAGGCAGCTATGGAAGTATGCTTGAATTAAGTTGGGGTGGGAAGGAAAAAATCCTATTAAGCGACGGTTCTGAGCGTACCTTTATTGAAGACGGCGACACTATTGTGATTCGCGCTTATTGCGAAAAAGATGGTAAACGCGTAGGATTTGGAAGTTGCGAAGGGAAAATAATTCCTAATTCTTAAACCTTCCGTAAGAATTTAATATCTCAAATAAATACCACTTGTTGTGGATTTGAAGCACGGTGGTAGGAATAGTTACATCCGTTCCATCATTATCTAAAACAATTTCTAGAACCCGAGGTACAGTAACAGGGTCAGTGGTTTGATTGTATTTATAGCTTTTAAACTTGAGTTTGGCTCTATCTATACCCAGATTCTCAATATCATCTTCAATAGCAACTAGATTTGAATACAATCTATCTTTTAGAGGCTTCAACATGCCAATTTGGATTTCGCTATCACTCAGTGTGTCTGGCTTTCCTGCCAACATATAACGTGCAATCATAACTGTTGGCATATAGGAATCCAAGCTCTTAAAATCGTTTTCAATCAGCGCTTTAGCAAAGGT
>CBDUMX010000055.1:0-11931 GCA_965368435.1 uncultured bacterium | reverse complement strand
CACTAAATTTGAAACTACTACAACACAGCAACGATGGAGAATGGTTGCGACTTAACTTTGAGAAAATAAATGCTTAAAAAACTATTTGCGTATACCATATTATTTCTGATTTCGACCGTCGTTATTGCCCAACCGCGAAGTTTTTCAAAAAAACCAGAGGTTTTCATAGTTGAACTGAATGACTATATAGCAAGCTCAGCTCTTCCTGTAAAAGTTGATATTGTAAAGCTATTTACTGAGAAATGGAACACTGGTGCCTATCCAGAAGAAGAACAACGCATAGTAATCAAAGTCTGCAATACCATGTTAATTAACCAGCATGACGTTAGAGATTTTGTGTTATTTGAAGAAACTGTTCTTGCCGGCAAAGATTCAGTAGACGTTGAAAAGTACGATAACTGGATGCAAGCTGTAGGTCCAGCTGCAAAGTCAGGAAACGAAACTTTCCTTACTCTGCTCCGTGCGTCCAAAAATCTCTTCTTAGAAAATAAAATATATCAATCTGAAACCAAATCGTGGTATAGTAGCGACAACAATTACAGCTTCGAATTCGTGGAAGATCGAGTAAAAATATCATTCGAAAATATCGATCTTATATGTCAGGCTCAGATTGATCAATTGGTTATTTACAATACTTCTGGAAGTTATTATCTAGACAAGGATGAATGGATAGGAAACAAAGGCCGGATTACCTGGGAACGTGTTGGTTTTGGCAAGGATAATATATACGCCGAAATTCAAGGTAATTACACTTTACAGTTCAATAGAGCCGAAATTGAAGTGGACAGTGTTATTTATACCAATGTCGATTTTCTTACCGAAAAATTAATGGGAAGCTTGAAAGACAGAGCATCAAGTGCCGATGAGATTAAAACGGACAACCTGCTGAACTCTGCATACCCCCAATTTACTTCTTATAGGCAGGATATGGTACTTGGTACCTATCTAGAAGGCCAAGTAAAATTTAAAGGTGGATTCGCTATGAAGGGGAAAGAAATCATTTCGAGAGGAACAGCTGCTCAACCTTCCATCATAGAGATAAACTATAAAGGCAAGGTGAGAATAGAAGCAAAATCAATGCACTTCAGTCTTAAAGAAAACAAAATTTCTTCTTTGGGTACTGAACTCACACTTTATACTGATAGTGGCACTATTTATCATCCAAAAGTTATTTTCAATCTCAATCTTGCTAATAAATTACTGCTAATTACCAGAGGTAAAAACGGCTTGGAACAGGCTCCATTTTTCGACGATGATCATCAAGTTGAAATTTTCGCGGATCGTATTATTTGGAATTTAGAACAGCCTAAAATCGACTTCGACATGGCAGTTAATGAAAGTGCAGCTATCATAGAATCCAGAGACTTCTATAAAGAAGTGCGCTATGAACGTATATCTCGCGGTATGCTTGCCTACCATCCCTTATCTAAAATGCGAGATTATGTAATCAGAACTCGACAAAGAGAATTTACATTCTCAGACTACGCTTATTGGATGGGAAGTAAAGAAACCTATCTTAAGCCTCAAATAATTGAACTTGCAGATCTCGGTTATATATTCTTTAATCCAGATACGGATACTATTAAGGTAAGAAGAAAGTTAGACCATGCGGTATTGTCTCATATGGAGCTAGCTGACTATGATGTTATACGCTTGAGATCTGTAATTGCTGCGCGTCCAAATGCCCATCTTAGCTTAATCAACAACAATCTCACTGTGGAAGGGGTAAGAGCATTCCGATTTTCTGATAGTCAAAGTGTTTATGCATTCCCGCATGAACAAACCATAATACTAAAAAGTAAACGAAGAATGGAATTTGGTGGTCGAGTAACGGCTGGTAAATTCGATTTTTTCTCAACGCGCTTTGATTTCGACTACTACAATTTCGATATCAACTCAGATCATATCGATTCTATGAGGATCTATACTCCTGACTTTACGGGTAAAAACCAGTTGGTAGCTGTAAAATCAGTGCTCCGAGATATCAATGGAACTTTGGAGATAGATAAAAGCAATAATAAAAGTGGATTAAAGGATTATCCTGAATACCCTATTTTCACCAGCAGGAAGGGTGCGAAAATTGCCTACGATAAGCCAAACTTATACAATGGGGCCTACAATAAAGATGAATTTCATTTTGCGGTTGACCCATTCACTATAGATAGCTTGGATAACTTTACAACTGAAGGTCTAACTTTCCCGGGAACTTTTGTTTCGGCAGGAATAATCCCTGAATTTAGATATGAAGCTAAAATTATGGACGATTATTCTTTGGGGTTTGAACGAGCAAATCCACCAGGAGGTTATCCTATGTATGGTGGATTGGGACATGGCGACATCGATATTAAATTGAGTGAAGAAGGTTTCGTTGCCAAAGGGAATATTCAATTCCAAGGATCAGAAATTGTTTCAGACGACATAGTAATGTTACCTGACGCGACCATGGCATCGGCCCAGAGTTATAGCATTAAAGAGAATGCAAAATATCCTAATGTTTATGCAACGGATGTCTATACCAAATGGGTGCCGAAGAGTGATTCTCTATATGTAAACACCAATGGTAAAGGAGCTACGGTCTTAAGGAATAACCAGCAATTTACCGGCAACTTAGTGCAAACATCAAAACAATTGGCAGGTAATGGCTTTTTGGAATGGGATCAGGCTAGACTCACGTCTACTGACATGAAATTTAAGCCAAACAAAGTAGATGCCTTGGAATCTGAAATTCAAATTGGAGCCATTGATAATGAGAAAATTGCATTTGCTTCATATAATGTTGAGTCACATGTAGATTTCACTACAAGAATTGGTGAATTCAAAGCAAATGAGAAAGGCAGACTAACCGATTTCCCATTCAATGCTTATGCCTCGAGTATGGATGAATATACATGGGATATGAATGCAGAAACCATCACATTGCGTAAAGGTGCAGGTCTAGCAGCTAATCAATCCTACTTCATTAGCAAAAAAGGAGATCAGGAGGGATTGAAGTTCATGAGTGATAAAGCGGTCTTTGACATGCGCGCTGGAGTTATTCATGCTGAAAATGTACCTTATATAGATGTTGCAGACAGTAGAGCTTTCCCATTTGAAGGAAAACTCAGCATAGAAGAAGATGCTTATATGAGGCCACTAAAGCAGTCAAAACTCTTGGCTAACAGAAACGATAAGTATCATGAAATATTTGACGCTACCCTTTATATCAAAGGTCGATATGCTATCAGTGGTGAAGGTGCTTACGTCTATAAAGACAAACATCTCACTGGACAAGAAATATATTTCAGAGAGCTAAAAGTAAAAGGCGATTCAACTATCATTGGTGAAGGCTATGTAAAAGATAGTCTGAGCTTTACTGTGAGTCCAAAAATTGCCTATAAAGGCTATGTGCATCTAAATTCAACAGAAATAGATATACGTTTTGATGGCTATGTAAAACCGCTACATTCATTTGAATTATACCCTAGTGATTGGTTTAGATACCAACAACAACCAAATCCAAATGATGTAATTATTCCGGCATATGATTTAAGAAATCCCGATCGCAGAAAAGTATCGGCGGCTGTAAGTATAGCAAATGATTCTGCACACGTCTACCCCACTATGTTCAATTACAAACGCAGCTATGCCGACTTAGATTTGACAGTTGATACAGGAGTCTTTTATTATAACGAAGCTGAGCAAACATTTTATGTAGGCGATTCGCTAAAGCTCTTTGCTGGATCACCCAGAGGTTCATTCTTATCTTTCAACGACGCCACCGGAGTAGTATATTCAGAAGGCAAGATTGATTTTGGACTTAATGTTGACGAACACTTCACCGGATTAACCGCAGGTACAGTTCAAAGAGCACCTACAGACACAAGTTTTGTGATTGATATGCTTATTGCCTTGAATATCGACTTGCCTGTTGAATGCTATACCAGAATGATTGCGGTTCTAGAGGCAAACGCCGAGAGCAATCCTTCCGCAGAACACGATAATACCTTTACAACAAATGCCGTTGCTGAGCTTGTAGACCCCAAGAAATTGCAAAAGGTCTTGGAACGACAAGCACAAGGAGAGCTCAGCCCAGTTGATGATCTGAATAGCAACATCTTAATCTCGAAAGCGAGCATTCATTATTCTCCGGCTAGAAATTCCTTTGTTTCTTTTGAGCCTATACAAATTGCCACCATTAACGGAACACAAATTAATAAACAGATAGACGCTCGAATTCAGATTACCAAAAGACGAAGTGGCACTAGATACACTATGTTTATTGAGATAAGCAAGTATGATTGGTTTTATATCGATTACTATATGGGATCATTGAATGTGTATTCAACCGACAAAGAATTTAACGATATTATATTTGAAAAAGGTCCGAAATTATCTCAGGGTAGATACAGAATCAGAAGTGCAAGTCCACGCACTGTGACAAGATTCTTAGATCAGTTGGAACCTGAAGATGAGGAGAACTAGTTAATTATCAGTAGCGTAAAAATGAAAGATTTCTCTTTAACTTTGTAAAAAGCCTAATATGAAAAAATTTATCCTAATCATTTTCTTGGCACTAGCTTGTACATCAAGTTACACTGCCGAAGCTCAAATAGTCAGCACAATTGACAGTACTAAAACCTATGTAGTTATCAAACATGATGGCACTCAGTATATAGGTAAAATATTATCAAAAGATGGTAGAGAGGTGCTTATTAATACTGATAAAATTGGAGAGATTTATATTCCAATGTCAGAGGTAGCAGAAATTAAAGAATTCACTAACTCCAAAGGAGTAAATGGAGAGTATATTTATGACGACCCTTTCGCAACCAGATATTTTCTAACTACCAATGCATTACCCTTAGACAAAGGTGAGACTTATGCCTTATTTAACTGGTTTGGCCCTGAAATTCACTGGGGTGCTAGCGATCGCTTTGGTGTTGGTTTAATGACAACCTGGATTACCATTCCAATCGTAGCATCATTAAAATACAGTATACCTCTAAATGAAGATGAAGATATTAATTTAGGGCTAGGTGCTTTAATTGGAGGAATTTGGATTGGGGATGGCATCGCTGGAGCATTGCCTTTTATGTCGCTAACCTTTGGAGACAGAGCTTCAAATCTTTCCTTTACTGGTGGTGGAGTTTTTACAACAGAATCTGATTTACAACCTTTGTTCTCAGTTGGTGGATTGACCACTATCTCTAAAAAGATGTCATTTATTTTCGATTCTATGATTATAATTCCTAAAGATGCAACTCAATCCATGGGAGGCTCTTTTTCACCGGGATTGAGATTTCAATCTAAAAAGAATGACAATGCCTTTCAGTTTGGATTTATGCTAGCTGCATATGACGGAGAATTAGCTCAATTCCCATTCCCAAACTTTGGTTGGTTTAAGAAAATATAAAGCGGCCTTATATAGTAAGATTTCTAAATTTTTATTTTATATGAGGACAAGAACAACCCTTGCTTGCTTCCGTTTAGTTCTGCAAAGCACTAAAATATATGAAATATAAAATTTTAAACGATGCTTCTCAGATAGCTTTGTAAAAGGGTTAAACTGATTAAACCCAAATTATGAAAAAATTAAACGTATTAATTCTTACAATTTTATTCTCATTTCAGCTCAATGCTCAAGACATTGGCATTGACGATCTCAAAAATGTTGATGGCTCAAACACTTGGTTTAAAATTGGTGTGAATGCCGGTTTGCCAATTGGAGACTTAGCAAGTATTAGCTCATTTGCTCCTGGAATTGATCTCAATGTTCAATACCTAAAGACCAAAGCCTATGGCTACGGTATTAAAATAGGTTATACTCATTATATAGCTAAAGACCCCATTAAAGAAGATTTCAGCGCAATTCCTATTGCTGCTTTGTTCAGGTTCTATCCAGAGTCAGTAGGTCTGTTCGGTGGGCTAGAATTAGGTTATGCTTTTATTAATAATCTATCCGGAACAAATGGAGGAGTAGTTGCGCGACCACAATTGGGATACCACACCAATGATTGGAACTACTTTGCCTATTATGATTATATCTCAACCGAGGAAACCGTAATTGATTTTCAAACCATAGGTATAGGACTAACCTATAACCTCAGGTGGAAATAAGACAAAAAAAATCCCGCCAAGAGCGGGATTTTTTATTTCGTATTGGATGTATTAGCTATTTCACTTGCTTTACCACTTCAGCAAATGCTTTAGGGTGGTTCATAGCTAAATCCGCTAATACTTTTCTGTTCAATTCAATTCCACTTTTGTTAAGAGCTCCCATGAATACTGAATAACTCATTCCGTGCTCACGAGCAGCAGCATTGATTCTCACAATCCATAAAGCTCTAAAGTTTCTTTTCTTGTTTTTTCTGTCTCTGTATGCGTACTGCCATCCTTTTTCTACGGCATTTTTAGATACTGTCCATACATTCTTTCTTCTACCAAAGTAACCTTTGGCGTGCTTCATCATTTTCTTTCTTCGCCTTCTTGAGGCTACTGCGTTTACTGATCTTGGCATGTTTTTCTTTTTTTTAAACTAGGCGTCAGTTTTAAAACTGATCTTTTGGCCCGAATAATTAAACTTCTCCGATAAGTTCGGAATTACTTTCTAAGGTGCAACATTTGTTTAACATTGTTCATGTCAGCATCATCAACCAAACCGTCATGACGTAAAGCTAATTTTTGCTTTTTAGTCTTTTTGGTAAGAATGTGATTCTTAAATGCATGCTTCCTCTTAATCTTTCCAGTACCCGTAACTTTAAAACGTTTCTTAGCGCTGGAATTTGTTTTTACTTTAGGCATCTTACTTTATTATTTTGGTGCTAAAACTATAATCATTTTTTTGCCTTCCATCTTAGGCAACTGCTCCAGTTTCGCTACTTCTTGCAGGCTCTCCGCAAACTTGAGTAGCAAAAGCTCCCCTCTATCTTTAAATACTATGCTTCTTCCTCTGAAGAATACATAGGCTCTAACTTTATGTCCTTCTGTTATAAACTTTTCAGCGTGTTTCAACTTAAAGTTTACATCATGCTCATCTGTATTTGGACCAAAACGGATTTCTTTAATATCTGTCTTGATTTGATTTGCTTTTAACTCTTTAGCCTTTTTCTTCTGATCGTAAAGGAACTTTCTGTAGTCCATTATTTTGCAAACAGGAGGCTGAGCTTTAGGTGAAATCTCTACAAGATCAAGTTCTTGTTCAGCAGCCATCGACAATGCAGTACCTAGATCGTAAATACCTTGTTCAATATTATCTCCAACTAATCTAACCTGATCAGCGACTATGCGCTTATTGATCTTGTGAGGGTCTTGTACCCGTCCTCTAAACTTACTTTTCTTTTTTTTCAAATACGGCTATTCGTTTAACAAATCATTAAAAAACTCTACAAATGCTTGCTGACTTAACTTTCCTACATCTCCTTTGCCGTGAACCCTAACCGAAACTTCTTGATTTTCAGCTTCTTGCTCTCCAACAATTAGCATTATTGGAATTTTTGAAACTTCTGCATCTCGAATTTTACGACCAATTTTCTCAGCCCTTTCGTCAACAAGGCCGCGAATATCGTTATTATTTAGATATTTTAAAAGCCCCTGCGCATAATCGTGGTACTTTTCGCTAATAGGGAGTATACTTACCTGTTCTGGACTTAACCATAAAGGAAAATTACCCGCTGTATGTTCTATTAATATCCCTATAAAACGCTCAAGAGATCCGAAGGGTGCTCTATGTATCATCACCGGTCTATGTTTCTCATTATCAGAGCCTACATAATCTAGATCAAATCGTTCTGGGAGATTATAATCGACCTGAATTGTTCCCAATTGCCATGAGCGGCCTAAAGCATCCTTCACCATAAAATCAAGTTTTGGGCCATAAAATGCCGCTTCACCCAATACAGTAACGGTGTTTAGGTCTCTGCCCTTGGTTGCATCTATAATAGCCTTTTCAGCTTTATCCCAGTTTTCATCAGAGCCTATATATTTAGATTTATTCTCAGGATCTCTTAGAGATATTTGAGCAACAAAATCTTCAAAACCCAATTTAGTGAAGACGTGCATTACTAAGTCTATCACAGCTACAAACTCGTCTTGTAACTGATCTGGAGTGCAGAATATATGGGAATCATCTTGTGTAAATCCTCTTACCCTAGTAAGACCGTTTAATTCTCCGCTCTGCTCATAGCGATATACTGTACCGAATTCAGCCAGTCTTAATGGTAGCTCCTTATAAGATTTAGGTTTAAATTTAAATATCTCGCAATGGTGAGGGCAATTCATAGGTTTCAACAAAAACTCTTCATCTACATTTGGAGTTTTAATCGGTTGAAATGAGTCTTCCCCGTATTTATCGTAATGCCCAGAAGTTATGTAAAGCTCCTTTTTGCCAATATGAGGTGTTACTACTTGCTGGTATCCTCTCTCTACTTGAGCTTGACGCATAAAGCGTTCTAAGCGCTCCCTTATAGCAGTTCCTTTTGGCAGCCAAAGAGGAAGACCTGCTCCTACTTTCTCAGAGAATGTAAATAATTCAAGTTCCTTTCCAAGTTTTCTGTGGTCCCTTTTCTTTGCTTCTTCTAAAAGCTCTAGATGTTCCTTTAACATACTCGATTTCGGAAATGAGACCCCATAAATTCTTGTTAAACTTTGGTTTTTCTCATCCCCTCTCCAATAAGCCGCCGCAACATTGAGAAGCTTCACCGCTTTAATTTTTGAAGTATCTGGAATATGCGGTCCTCTACATAAATCAGTAAAGTTTCCTTGATGATAAAAAGTAATGCTGCCATCTTCTAAACCTTCTAATAATTCCAGTTTATATGGATCATTTTTCTTGGTAAAATATGCAATTGCATCAGCTTTGGACATAGGTTCTCTTATGAATTCATTGGCTTGTTTTGCCAATTCATTCATCTTTTGCTCAACTTTCTCAAACTCATCAGATGAAAAAGAATGCTCGCCAAAGTCGATGTCGTAATAAAATCCATTGTCGATGGGAGGCCCGATACCTAGTTTTATTCCAGGATACAATGCTTCTAGAGCTTCAGCAAGTAAATGCGCGGAGGAATGCCAAAATGCGTACTTGCCGCCTTCATCTTCCCACTTTAATAAGCTAAAGTTAGCATCTTCATTTATTGGGCGATTTAAATCCCATACTTCTCCATTTACTTCTGCACTCAACACAACTCGCGCAAGTCCTTCAGATATGCTTTTAGCAATATCCATGGCTGTTACACCTTTCTGATATTCTCTGACGCTCCCGTCTGGTAGGGTAATTTTTATATTCACTTCTTTCCTATTTGGTTAGTCTTTCAATTCCTTCTTTTGCTAAAATATGATTTGGATCTATTTGCAAACAATATTCGTAATTCTTCAAAGCTGTCTCTTTGTCACCAAGCAATTCTAAACATTGACCAATTCTATTATAGGCTTTGGCCATGTCGGGGTTAAACTTTAAAGCTAGGTTAAAATGCTCAATAGCTATTGCGTATTTGCCTTTGTCGGCAAGTATGTTCCCAGCATTATAATATGCAAAGTAATGACGAGGATTCAAATCTATAGTAGTTTGATAATCTTCTAATGCCAGTTCGATAGCTCCATGGCGCTGGTAATACAATGCCCTAGCATACCTGGCTTCATCGCTCAATTGATCTATTTCAACTGCAGAATTGTAATAAACCAATGCCTTTTCGCTACTGTCTAATTGATCATAAAGTTGTGCAATTTGCATGCTGCTATTGTAATCGGTGCCCTTTAGCACAATGGTCTTATGAAAAAAGGACAAGGCTGCAGCAGTGTCTCCTGTTTCTTTAGCTAGCATTGCCAAGTGAAAGTGGGCATCAGCATGTGAGGGATTCTCAATGATTAATTTTTTAAATACATTCTTGGCCTTAGTATATTGTCGGACGAAGTATTGAAATTGAGCTAGTTTAAAAAGTGCTGTTTGATCAAGAGGACCCAATTCAACTGCCTTCTCAAACTCTGCTAAAGCATCTACTGTTTGATCTGCAGCAAAATAGATATCACCCAACTTATAATGATAGCTGACATTCTTAGGTTTCAATTTAATTGCAGCCTTCATATCGGCAATTGCAAGATCATATTCTCTGTCGGCAAGCAATGCTTCAGCCCTAAAAAGCAGATATTCATCATTTTTAGGATACTTATCTATTTTTTTACTCCACTCCCTTACTTCAAGACTCAATGTTGTGTCTGAGGCTAGGCTTTGTCGCTTTTCCCCAATGAAATCACATGAACCTAAGGACATTAGACCTACAGATATCGAGAAAATAGATATATAAAGTATTGCTTTCAAAGCCTGCAAATTTCTCATTTTATCACTTAAACGAAAATCATAAGTAAAATAAAACGAACATTAAATAAATTTGTCCAAATTTCACTCTATGCCACATTACCATAAACTTGGAAAAATTCCGCATAAACGACACACACAATTTAGAAGACCCGACGGTGAACTTTATAAAGAAGAACTGTTCTCAACTGAGGGATTCTCGAATATCTACTCGCTGCTTTATCACCATTATCCTCCAACTGCAATTCTCAAAGTAGGCAAACCCATCAATCTCAAACCTGAGATTGTAGAGGATATGGAAATGCTCCACCGCAGTTTTCAGAGTTTTAAGGTAAAACCTAAAGATGACTTTTTAGAAAGTAGAGTTATTGTTTTAACGAATAATGATTTACAAATTGCTGTAGCTGCGCCTCGTAAATCTATGACTGATTACTTTTACAAAAATGGCGACAGTGATGAAGTGCTGTTTATACATGAAGGCAGCGGAACTTTTAAAAGCAATTATGGACAGTTAAAATTTAAATATGGTGACTATCTCGTTATACCAAGAGGTACTGTATATAATTTAGAGTTTGATACTGAAGATAATAGATTGCTTATTGTTGAATCTCACAGCCCTATCGTTTACCCGAAAAGGTATTGCGGAGGTTTCAATCAATTACTTGAGCATTCTCCTTATTGTGAAAGAGACATTCAGCAACCGCAAAATCTGGAAACCATTGTTGAAGAAGGCGAATTCTTAATCAAAATTAAAAAGGAGGATAAATTATATCCTTATACCTATAAATATCATCCATATTGTCTAATTGGCTGGGACGGATGTCATTACCCTTTTGTTTTCAGCATTCATGATTTTGAACCTATTACAGGTAGAATACATATGCCACCTCCTATACATCAGACTTTTGAAGGATTCAATTTTGTGATTTGTTCATTTGTACCTAGGATGTATGATTATCATCCAGATTCCATCCCAGCTCCGTATTTTCACAGCAATATCGACAGTGATGAGGTAATGTACTATGTTGATGGGCAATTTATGAGCAAGAATCATGTTGATCGTGGACAAATGAGTTTGCATCCTGGGGGCATACCACATGGACCTACGCCTGGAGCTGCAGAGAAGAGTATTGGACAAAAAAGCACCGAAGAATTAGCCGTGATGATAGACACTTTTAGACCACTACGCGCAACTAAGGCCGCTCTGGATATTGAGATAGCGGATTACCATTTACACTGGCTAAAACCATAATTAAGTAAGCCAAGCCTTTAGGGCTTTATTAAGAAAGCTCTTCTAGGGTTGCGCTAAGACCTTTTCGACACAGAGCATCGCAAATTGGATTTAGTTCCTCTACTCCTCCTTGCTTTACTACGCATTTTCCTTTGTAATGAACTATTAATGAGCACTGTTCAGCCTGTACTTCTGTGTGTTTGCAATATTTGATCAAGCAATCGATGACGTGATCAAATGTGTTGTATTCATCATTGTGAAGAACAATTGCATATCCGGCACTCAGCTCTTCTAATGTAGAAACTTCTTCTTGATGTTCAGTATGATTCAACCAAATACTCATGCTTTTTGTTTGAATAAATTTGCTTTACTTTCTTCTCCTTGCACCAGTCGAACTATATTCTTCTGATGGGTC
>CBDUMX010000054.1:0-11984 GCA_965368435.1 uncultured bacterium | reverse complement strand
TTAATATTACTTTTGTCGTACTACTATTAGTCTAAACTTATGATAACCATGTTTAAATACGCTACATTTTTATTCGTTTTTTTACCAGTGAGCCTGTTTGCCCAAAGAGGGTATAATCCAGGGTATTGGTCAATTAACATCATCGCTTCTTCTAGTTCATTCTTAAGTGACTTGGGAGGTAAGAACGCTTATGGTACTAATGATGCATCGGATCTCGATCTTTCGAGAACTCGCTATGCTCTTGGTGCAGGATTTTTCTATTCAACCGGTGCCTTTGGTTTTGAGGTTGGCTCGTTTTACACAAGATTAGCCGCCGACGATCGATTAACAGAAGCACAAAGGGGAACTCGTCTACTTCACGTTTATACGGATTTAGTTGAGACTTACATGAAACTTCAATTAACCATTCCGCGTAATGTTCCAGTTTTAGGTAATTTCTATTTTAATGCCGGTGCGGGTGTCATCTATTATGAGCCCACCGCCAAGCTTAATGGAGTTACTTATAAATTAAGGCCACTCGGCACAGAGGGGCAAAACTACTTATTAGGTAAAACTCAGTACAGTCAGTTTGCACCTGTAATTCCCTTTGGATTTGGACGTAAATTTGATTTCAGAAATGGAAGCTCGCTTTCTATTGATATCAGTATGAGAAAATCATTTACAGATTATCTCGATGATGTTTCAACGGAATACGCTGATCCAGCAATGATTGCTGAAAAAGCAGGACCTGCAGCAGGATTGCTATCCGATCGATCTGAAAAAGGGTTTAGAGTTGGTGATCAACGTGGAGACCCAACTGATATGGACAACTATTTCCTCATTGGTTTTAAATACACCATTCCATTGAGTGATCAAAGAAACTTTAACACCAGTTGTGCTTTTGGCAATAGCTGGGTAAGCCATAGAGGCGGAAGAACCAAGTTTAAAAAACGAGGTAGAGCCCGCAGAATCTTTAGATAAATAATTAATAATTGGTATCATACATTGAACTCTGTCATAAGTTGGCGACCTTTGTAAGCGCCAACTTATGATCAGGGTTTTTTGCATACTACTAATTACAGCTCAACTGAGCAGCTATGCACAGCAGCCCTGGGCTTCTAACACCAAGCTCCGATTTACAGCATCAACAAGTTACTTCCTCTGTGATCTAGGTGGAAAGGACGCTGTAGGAACAAATGACTTTACAGATTTAAATCTGGAACAAACCCGTTACGCATTTGGCTTTGGGATTCAGTACTATTACAATCAATTTAGTATAGGTGCCAATGGGTTTTATGCGCGCTTGGCAGCCGACGATCGACTCACAAATGCAGGCCGATCAATACGCCAACTCCATGTACTTACTAATGTTGCTGAACTCAGTGTTAATGCTGAATACTGCCTTCCTCCTGAAGCTTACTTCTTGAGGAATTTTTACTTCAATGTGGGTATAGGTATTATGATATACCAACCTCAAGCAAGATACAATGGCACTCTAGTTAATCTGAGGCCTTTGGGCACTGAGGGCCAAAACTATTTACCAAATAAAAAACCCTATGGCATTTTATCGCCAGTTGTCCCCTTTGGTTTTGGATACAAATTTATTTTCCCCAATAGCTCAAGTCTATCAATAGATATGAGTCTAAGGAAATCCTTCACTGACTATTTAGACGACGTTTCTACGGTATATGCCGATCCGGAAATTATTGGGCAACAGTCTGGAGAAGTTGCGGCTTACTTAGCAGACCCTTCTATAAATGGACGTAAAACAGGTAGCCAAAGAGGAGATCCTAAAGACAATGATCAATACTTTTTAATTGGCTTCAGATACGAAATCCCAATAAAACTAAGTAATTCTTATAAACTAAATACTCGATGCGCTTTTCACAATAAGACATACAAATACGGCAAGCAGAACTCTTACAGCAAGCGGAGGCTGAGAAGACTTCGTTTATTTAGATAAATTTTACTTATTTGCGCCTCATGCAAATTAGTCTACCCTTTGAAAATGATGCTATAGTCTTTGGACTTTTGGCAGCCTGTTTGGGCTTTGTTTTTTATACTTCATCCAAGAAAACTGGACCATGGAGTGTTTTCTATAAATATGTCCCAGCCCTACTTATGTGTTATATGATTCCCGCAATCTTTAATACCATGGGGCTCATATCAAGCGATATTTCAAAAACATATTCAGTAGCGAAAAACTATTTACTTCCAGCCGCTTTAGTTCTTATGACGCTTTCTATAGACTTGAAAGCAGTTTTTAATTTAGGGTCGAAAGCTTTAATAATGTTCTTCACAGCGACTATAGGTGTAATTATTGGTGGACCCTTGGCTATGCTGATAGTTGGCACTTTTGCGCCAGAAACTGTAGGTGGTGTTGGTTTTGATGCAACTTGGCGTGGACTAGCAACATTGGCCGGAAGTTGGATTGGGGGCGGCGCCAACCAGGCAGCTATGCTTGAAATGTATCAATATAATGATGCTAAATACGGAGCCATGGTATTGGTAGATATTGTAGTTGCAAATATTTGGATGGCAGCACTATTACTAGGTGTTGGTATAAATGATAAAATTGATAGATGGCTAAAAGCAGATTCATCTGCAATAGAAGAATTGAAAGCAAAAGTTGAAAAATTTGCGAAAAGCATAGAACGCAAGGCTACTCTATCAGATGTAATGATCATATTGGGTATTGGCTTTGGAGCGACAGCGGTTTCACATTTAATTTCAGAATTAGCTGTCGGCGCTTTTGGTTCTAATCCCAATTTAAAAGACTCTGTACTTTCAAGTGGCTTTTTCTGGATAGTTGTTCTCGCTACCACCATAGGATTAATATTGTCATTCACCAAAGCTAGAAATTACGAAGGCGCAGGTGCAAGTAAAATAGGTTCTGTTTTCGTATATCTGTTGGTTGCTACTATAGGAATGAAAATGGATATCATGAAGATTTTTGATGATCCCTTAATTATTTTAGTTGGACTAGTCTGGATGGCCATACATGTAATTCTCTTATTGGTAGTGGCCAAGATTATTCGCGCACCATTCTTCTTCGTTGCCGTAGGCAGTAAAGCCAACATTGGAGGAGCGGCATCTGCACCTGTAGTTGCAGCTGCATTTCACCCTGCTCTTGCCACTGTAGGAGTGCTGCTAGCTGTTCTCGGTTATGCACTGGGCACGTATGGCGCAATCTTCTGTGCAGAGCTAATGGAATTTGTTAGCCCCAAATAAAGTTCCTCTATCATATTAGCATGAATTGTGCTGAGGTATTTTGTAAAACAGAATAGACTATTGGAATTTAATCCACACAGAATGGCTTTTTTGTTGGTCACATCTTCTGTATAGCCTACTAGTTTTAGTGGTTCATACCTCTAAACCTATGAAAACAATACGCTTTGATAATGTGACAAGAATTCTTAAAAAGAAAATAACAGAAAAATGAAATAGCATTTCAGCCAGTAGTGCTCCTATTATCAACAGATTGCAATCCGTTTAGCTAAGGAAATTTCAATTTTTTTTCGTATATTGCTGCAACTATTTATCCAATTAACAGACTAATTTAAAAATTCAAATAATGGCAGTTGCAAAAAAAGCTAGAACACACTCCGGATTGACCGAATATACAGGTACTTTCGGAGAGGCAGAAGTATTGCATCTTTTAAAACGAACAACTTTTGGAGCCACTAAAGACGACTTGGATTATTTCAAGACAAAAACAATGACTCAGGCGGTTGATGAACTTTTAGATGTAGATTACACTCCACCTTCCCCTCCTATCAACAATTACAATACTGGAACTTCTATAGATCCAATTATTGCCCCTGGTCAAACTTGGGTAAATAATTACAATGGTAATTTTAACGGTCAAAGGGTTAGTTCTTTTAAACGATGGTGGATGGGTCAAATGATCAACCAAGACAGAACCATTAGAGAACGCATGGTATTATTCTGGCATAATCATTTTGCAACAGAAACTAATGTATACGGTTGGCCAAATATGGCTTACAATCAGAATAAGCTCTTGCGCGATAATGTTTTAAAGAACTTTAAAACTTTGGTGAAAGCTGTCTCAATCGATGCAGCTATGCTGATTTATCTCAACGGTGAAAGAAACACTAAAACCGCACCTGATGAAAACTATTCTCGAGAGCTACAAGAGCTCTTTACTTTAGGTAAAGGCCCTGATTCTCAATACACTGAGGAGGATGTCATTCAAGGAGCACGTGTTCTCACTGGCTTCAGAGTAAACAGATCTAATGGAACAGTGTATTTTGATCCCTCACGACATGACACTGAGAATAAAACATTTTCAAGTTTCTACAATGGCACTACGATTTACGGAAAAACGGGTGCTGATGGAGCAACGGAATTAGACGCAATGGTAGATATGATTTTCACTCAGGTGGAAGTGGCCAAATACATTGCGAGAAAAGTATATAGATGGTTTGTATATTATGAAATTGATGCGGCTACGGAAGCAAATGTGATTACCCCATTAGCAGCCACATTTAGAAATAGCGGATACGAAATCAAGCCAATGCTTGAACAATTATTTAAAAGTGAGCATTTCTTCGACACCGTAAATAGAGGAGCACTGATAAAAAGTCCTATAGATTTTGCAGTTGGAATGATGAGACAATTTGAAATCTCAACGAATGCAGATTTCCCTGACGGTAACGACTATGTTGAGCAATACTATATGTGGTATTTACTTCAATATTATTCTGCTATTCAACAGCAAGATATTGGAGATCCACCTAGTGTAGCTGGATGGCAAGCTTACTATCAAGTTCCTCAGTTTCACGAGCTTTGGATTAATTCTGAGACCCTTCCCAATAGGAATAAAGTGAGCGATTATATCGCAACCACTGGCTTTACATATAATGGATTCAAAATGAAAATAGACCCTGCAAAATTGGCGTCTAAATTCAGCACAGTTGCAGATCCGGGAGATTTTATTGACGACTTAGTTGCCTTTTTCTTCACCCTGGATGTAACTGCACCACAGAAAGATTATATGAAAAGTATATTGCTAGGCGGGCAGAGTCAAGACTACTATTGGACTAACGAGTGGAATGCATATCTCAATAGTCAACCCAACTCTGCAGAGCTTAAACTAACGCTCTTGTTTAAATACATAATGAACTTAAGCGAGTACCAACTATCATAATTAGAATCAAATGAAAAGAAGAGAATTTATAAAACGAGTTGCTCCTATGTCGCTTTTGCCATTTGCAATAAATGGGCAGCCGATAAGAGCATATGGAAGTCTAATGGGCGCTAATGCCGAAGACTTTGTTGATACTGACCATGTACTTGTTCTAGTTCAATTGAATGGCGGTAATGATGGACTTAACACAGTGATACCACTGGATCAATACAGCAATTTATCTGCTGCTCGTCCAGATGTAATTATACCCGAAAGTTCTGTGCTTTCATTGACAGGAACTACTGACACTGGTTTACACCCCGCTATGTCGAAAATGCGCGCCATGTACAATGACGGTAAAGTGCGAATTGTACAAAATGTGGGATATCCAGATCAGAATTACTCTCATTTCAGATCTACTGATATCTGGCTAACAGCTTCAGATAGAGACGAAGTACTAGAAAGTGGATGGATCGGAAGATACCTTTCAGAAGAATGGCCAAACTATCCTAACGGCTTCCCTAATGACGATATGGAAGATCCACTGGCTATACAAATAGGTTCTGTAGTATCTCCTGTGTGTCAAGGACTTGCTGTAAATATGGGCTTTGCCATTGCAGATCCCAATAATTTTTATCAGTTACTGACAGGTGATTTTGGTCCTACGCCAAACACTTGGGCAGGTGACGAACTGCAATACATAAGAACCACAGCACATCAGAGTAATGAATATGCTCAAAAAATCAAGTCGGCTTACGAAAGCTCATCAACTCTTTCTACTGAATACCCTGACCCTGCTACATACTTAACAAATCAGTTAAAGATTGTAGCGCGTCTAATTGCTGGAGGATTGAAAACTCGAGTATATGTTGTGAGTTTAGGCGGATTTGATACTCACGCGGATCAAGTTGATCCAACAAGTACAAATGATGTGGGTAATCACGCCAACTTATTAGCTAACCTTTCAGATTCGATCAATGGATTCCAGGACGATCTTACCAAAATGGGTTTAGCAGATAGAGTTTTGGGAATGACATTCAGTGAATTTGGACGACGTATAGTTTCAAACGCTAGTACTGGAACTGACCATGGTGCCGCTGCACCTTTATTCTTATTTGGCAATAATGTTAAAGGCGGTATCACAGGATCAAACCCAACTATTCCTGCCAATGCAACTGTTAGTGATAATTTACCTATGGAACATGACTTTAGAACCATCTACTCTTCTATTTTAGAAAAATGGTTCTGTCTTGATGCTTCTACTACCGACAGCGTAATGCTTCAGACGTTTGATAGACTTGATATCATAGAAGAAGCATGCTCTGCATCTTCTATTGCCCGTGAACGAAATGCTCGTGCAGGTGATGCTTACATCATGAACTATCCAAATCCATTTACATCTTACACCAACGTTCAATTTTATTCGAATGGCGGACACGTAATAATTGATGTAATGAATTTGGAAGGAAAAGTGGTTAAAAGCCTTGTAAATGCAGTGATTTCTGAAGGAACACATACGGTTAATTTCGATACTTTTGATTTAGCATCTGGCACGTATTACTGCAGGTATCAGAATGACACCATTGCGCACACGCGAAGCATGCTAAAGGTGAATTAATACAATTTTATACCCCTTTTAAGGAGAAAAGTAGCTAGATTTGAAAAGCTAGTGCTGTGATACTTAATATGTTGTTGCATCGCTTTGCATTATTTTCAATTTCGGTTATGCGCTATATTCTAGCTTTAATTTCTTTCATTCCGATTTGGCTTACAGCCCAAACTGTTGAGAATATTCATACTCATCAAAATGGGTCAAAAATTGATATTCACTATAATATCACAAATTCAGATGCTAGCCAAAAGTTTAAAGTGACAATATTTTGCTATGTTAACAATGAAAGCACTATTGAACTTCAAAGCGTTACCGGCGATGTTGGCAAGGATGTATCGGGTGGTAAAGCCTCCTATACGGCAACTTGGGATGTACTTAAAGATGTAGAATCTTTGACAAGTGCTTCATTTACCGTACGGATTGAAGTTATTGAAAAAGAAGTTGTTGTTCAAAACGTTAAAGCTGAAATAAAACCTTTAACTAATGCTCTAAAACTAGTTCTAAATTCTTCTCCTATTTATACTCCTTTCGGTTTGCGTTTAGCTTATGGTGCTGATTGGGGTGGCTATTTTGGTTTCCGAATTGGAGTTAACGGTTATAGTCAGTACGGTAACGAGATTACAGACAAAAGCTTATACTCATTCACCATAGGTGCAACTAAGAATATAGTCTATACTAATAATTTTAGCCTGCACGCATACGCTGGTGGAGGCTTGGCACAATGGGGTACTTATGAATATACTGAAACAAAAACTATTGCGGGTAACAGTGATAATGGCTTTCAGGATATTATCGTAACAACATCTGTTAATGGTGATGCCGACAAGGGACTTGAATTTGAGTATGGTTTAATGGCCATACTAAAGAGAGTGGTTCTAACCGGAGGCCTAGCCCACAATTCAGCACAGAATGCATTTCAAACTGATTTCGTACTAGGCATAGGTGTAAAGTTCTAATGTTTAAAAAAGCTCTACTATATATCGCTATCTCAATTTGTTCCTTAAACTCAATAGCTCAAGTCAGTGAAGCTACATCCAAACCTCAAACATTTTCAATTTCAAAAGACAAAGGAGCCGATGAAACTCAAGAAGGCAACAGCGGTAAACTTAAATTCAATATAACAACTGTAAAAGTTGGAGATGATT
This sequence comes from uncultured bacterium, assembly GCA_965368435.1. Taxonomy (GTDB): domain Bacteria; phylum Bacteroidota; class Bacteroidia; order NS11-12g; family UBA9320; genus JAHEKB01. The sequence goes on along the minus strand of CBDUMX010000054.1, from coordinate 4,099 downwards.
CTACTGATTTGAGATATCACTATGATTTTGTCGATAAATCTCCACCTATAATTAAAATCACATCGCCAGAAGTAAAGCGCGGTTTTAAGCTGGTTGAACTTGAAAAAGTAGTGATTATAAGTGGAGAGATCGAAGATGAAAGTGGAATATTTGAAGTTTTAATTAATGGACAAGAAGCTCAAGTAACTGCTGATGGCCAATTCTGGATGAGTTTGCCCTTGGCCTTTGGCGATAACGACATTGTGATTGCCGCCACTGATATAAAGCAGAATACCGCTATAGAAAAATTAGTTATAGAACGAAAGGCCGCTGAAGCTACAGCTCCTTTTTCTGCAAATTTTGAAAATAGAATTAGCTGGCAATCACCAATAAGTTCTGGTATTACTACAGATCAAGAATCGTTCATTGTTCAAACTTGTATAGAGTCAAAAGCTGAAGTTTCGGAAGTAAATATCTACCTCAATGATTGGAAGATTTATTCCAAAACTGCAGATGACTTAGAGAGTATAGGAGCCTGCAAATACACTCTCTCACAGGCAATTAAGCTTCATTTAGATCTAAACAGAATAAAGATTGAAGTAATTACTGCCCAGGGCACATTTAATGCCATTCGAGAAATCACCTATAATCCTGCCAGTGGAAAATACTATGCCTTAATAATTGGTGTGGAAGACTATGCAGATCCTGCAATTAAAGATCTAGACGAACCCATCAACGATGCTCAAAAACTGCATGATGTGCTAACCACTAAATACAATTTTGACACTGAAAATATTATCTTCTTAAAAAATCCAACAAAATCCGATATTATAGCCGTATTGCATTCTATGCGTTCTAGTCTTACGGAGAATGACAATCTATTGATTTTTTACGCAGGGCACGGTTATTTCGATGAAGAGATGAACACAGGCTACTGGCTACCAAGCGATGCGCGTCAAGACAATCCCGTAAACTGGTTAGAAAATCAAGTACTTATTAATCACTTAAGTGTTATTAAAACCAAGCATATATTGCTGATAGCAGATGCATGCTTTAGCGGCGGAATATTCAAGACCAGATCTGCTTTTCAAAACAATCAGGCCATAGAATCTATGTATGAATTGCCAAGCAGAAAAGCTATGACTAGCGGAACATTAAATACGGTACCAGACAAGAGCGTGTTTATGAAATATTTACTAAAGCGCTTAGACGAGAACAAAGAAAACTTCTTACCTGCTGGCGAACTTTTCTCAAGTCTCAGAATTGCTGTAATTAATAATGCGGGTAATACGCCTTCTGTTCCTCAATATGGAACCATGCAAAATGTTGGAGATGAAGGTGGCGACTTTATTTTCATGAAGCGCTAAAACTGACTCTTAAAATCTTCGAATAAAACAGCTTCGCGATCTTTTTCTGAGAGCTGCGGATTGGCAACTGCCCATTCAATTCCCAATGATTGCGAATTCCACCTTATTGATCCTTCAGATTCTCTGTTGTAATAAGCCGTGCATTTATAGCTTACTATAGTGTCGTCTTCTAAAGTAATAAATCCATGTGCAAAGCCTGGAGGGACCCAGAAAAGTAATTTATTCTCAGCGTTTAACTCAATTTTTACATGCTGGCCATAAGTTGGCGAATCTTTCCTGATATCCACAACTACATCAATGATGGCTCCATTAATCACTCTGATCAATTTACCTTGCTCATGAGGAGGAGATTGAAAATGCAAGCCGCGAAGTATACCCTTTTTACTCATTGACTGATTGTCCTGAACAAATTGATAGCTCAAACCAAGCTTCTCAAAAACATCCTGTCTGAAACTTTCGTAAAAATAACCCCTACTATCCCCTAAGACTTTTGGCTTTAATGCAAAAACATCCTTTATTGTTGTTTCTATTATCTCCATCTTTATATGTGCAAGTTTATAAAACTTCCTAAAATGTGAAGAATTAGTTTTTATTAAACTTTAAAAACCCGTGTCCAATCATACTTTTGAGCGATAAATGGAAGACAATACACATCCGCCATATTTAGATTCTCTTAACCCTGAGCAAAGGGCAGCAGTTCTTCAAACAGAAGGACCAGTGATGATCATTGCAGGTGCCGGTTCAGGTAAAACAAGGGTTTTAACATACAGAATAGCGCATTTAATAGCAAGTGGTATAGATCCTTTTAACATACTATCTCTGACTTTTACTAATAAGGCGGCAAGAGAAATGCGACACAGAATTGAATCTGTTGTTGGAGGAGAAGCAAGAAATATTTGGATGGGAACCTTTCATTCTGTTTTTGCAAAAATACTGAGAATTGAAGCGGATAAATTGGGCTATCCTCGAAATTTCAGCATCTACGATACTGACGATAGCAAAACCTTAATTAGAACTATAGTTAAAGAGTTCAACCTAGATGATAAAGTCTATAAGCCAAATTTAATTCTCAATAGAATTAGCAGCGCCAAGAACAATTTAATACAAGCACATGCCTATAAATCTCAAGGTGAATTATTAGCTTATGATGAAACCACGGGCAGGGGTAAAATTCACGAAATTTATACTGAATATGCAAACAGATGTTTTAAGTCTGGAGCTATGGATTTCGACGATCTCTTACTCAATACCTTTAAGCTTCTAAACAATTTCCCTGACGTTCTGAATAAGTACCAACACAAATTCAAATACATCATGGTAGATGAGTATCAAGATACTAACCACTGCCAGTATATGATCATCAAAAAACTGGCTTCAGTATTTGAAAATATATGTGTAGTAGGCGACGATGCTCAGAGTATTTACTCTTTCAGAGGAGCAACTATCAGAAATATACTGAGTTTCGAAACTGATTATCCTGATCTAAAAGTCTATAAACTCGAACAAAATTACAGGTCGTCTGAAACTATAGTAAATGCTGCCAACTCTGTTATTTCAAAGAATCAAGATCAACTGGAGAAAAAAGTGTGGACTCAAAATGACTTGGGCAATAAAATAAAAATCATGCGAGCCGTCACTGACAACGAAGAAGGCCGTATAATAGCCCAAAGCATATTTGAAGCCAAGATGAATCAGCAGCTAGCAAATAGTGACTTTGCCATACTGTACAGAACCAATTCTCAATCCAGAAGTTTAGAAGAAGCCTTGCGCAAGTTAAATATACCCTACCGCATTTTTGGTGGTATGAGTTTTTATCAGCGAAAGGAAATTAAAGATGCATTGGCCTATTTGAGGCTTACTATAAATCACAACGATGAAGAAGCCTTGCGAAGAATAATTAACTATCCTGCAAGAGGCATAGGTAAGACATCTTTAGAACGAACTGTCTTGATTGCAAAAGCACATAATACAAATCTTTGGGGAGTAGTGTCCAATGCACAACAGTATCCAGAGCTGAAAGGAGTAATCAGTAAATACAATGCATTTACAACTATGATTAAAAGCTTTAATGTGATGCAAGAAACACATAATGCATACGATCTTGCTATGCACATCATGCGCTCTACATCTTTGCTTAAATTATTAAACGAGGATAAAACTATTGAAGGAATCAGCAAGTACGAAAACCTCAGCGAGTTGCTCAATGGTATTAAAGAGTTTGTTGAAGATGATGAGAGCGAGCTAGAAAAAGACTTAGGTACTTATTTGCAAGACATTGCACTGTTCACAGATGCCGACAAGACTGATGATGATACCAATAAAGTTGCTTTAATGACTATTCATCAGGCTAAAGGTCTAGAGTTTCCTTATGTGTACGTATCAGGAATGGAAGAAAACCTGTTCCCTTCTCAAATGGCATTGGGCTCCAGACAAGAACTAGAGGAAGAGCGACGATTGTTTTATGTGGCCATAACACGAGCAGAGAAAGAGTTATTTTTATCATTTGCTACTTCAAGATTCAGATTTGGGACTCTATTACCTTGTGAGCCAAGTAGATTTATTGATGAGATAGACGATCAGTACTTAGAATTAATGGTGCCTCAGGATGATTATAAGTATAAACCGCTTATAGATACCGATATTTTTGGAGATGAAGTAGATAAGAGTAAATTACGACAAACCAAGCCAAAAGGTGGTACTCCACCACCAGCGCATAAACCTTCTGAAGAACAATTGCGCAAGCTAAGAAAGCT